>NZ_JBFRGE010000028.1:0-77152 GCF_052115185.1 Paenibacillus sp. 2TAB19
AAAAAGCTTATATGGTCCATACAACCTATAGGCAACAGCTAAAGTTCAGCAGCAACATCTTTCGTATCCAGTTTTCAGGGCGCAATGCCTCTGAGATCATGGTTGTGTCTTTTCTGAAGTGATTCAGGAAGCATAATCAAATGAAAATGGTTGTGTTTTTCGAAGTAATTCGAGAGGTACAATCAGTGAAAAACACTGTTTGGAGAGATACCCAAGTGGCTCAAGGGGACCCTCTGCTAAGGGGTTAGACTGCGTAAGTGGTGCGAGGGTTCGAATCCCTCTCTCTCCGTACGAACTTTTTTATCATCATAGCTAGGCCCGTTGGTCAAGGGGTTAAGACACCTCCCTTTCACGGAGGTAACAGGGGTTCGAATCCCCTACGGGTCACCATTATTATTTGTTTAACGACGCGGGGTGGAGCAGCCCGGTAGCTCGTCGGGCTCATAACCCGAAGGCCGCAGGTTCAAATCCTGCCCCCGCAACCAATTCCTTCATCTAGAAGCAGATGAAACCATACCTTGCCGTTGTAGCTCAATTGGTAGAGCAACTGACTTGTAATCAGTAGGTTGGGGGTTCAAGTCCTCTCGACGGCACCAGTTTTTTGCGGAAGTGGCTCAGCGGTAGAGCATCGCCTTGCCAAGGCGAGGGTCGCGGGTTCGATTCCCGTCTTCCGCTCCATCTTTTCTCGGGATGTAGCTCAGCTTGGTAGAGCACCTGGTTTGGGACCAGGGGGTCGCATGTTCAAATCGTGTCATCCCGACCATCTTCATTTTTTACTTAAACGGTAACCACTAACTTCGTCGAATTGAGGCGAACGGGAGTGGTTTTTTTTGAAATTATTTTACTCGTATTGCTGCTCATTATATCGCTAGGAGGTAGGTTATGCTTAAGCTCGGAGTTCTCGATCAGGTGCATATAAGTGAAGGTCAGACAGCGGGACAAGCGCTGCAGGAAGCGACGCGTCTCATTCAGGAGACGGAGAGGCTAGGCTATAGCCGGTTCTGGGTATCGGAGCATCACGCGACAAGAGCGCTTGCATTCTCTAGCCCTGAAGTGCTTATCGCGCATTTGGCAGCGGCTACGTCGACGATACGCGTAGGATCAGGCGGGATCATGCTGCCTCATTACAGTGCCTACAAGGTAGCGGAAAACTTTAAGCTGCTAGAGGCGCTCCACCCGGGCAGAATCGACGTTGGGCTAGGCCGAGCGCCGGGCGGTATGCCGATCGCGACAAGAGCGCTGCAAGCGGATAAGTTCGTTGATGTGAATAAGTACCCGCAGCAGGTGCTGGACTTGGCTGGCTTTCTGCGTGATAAACAGCCATCTGGTCATCCTTTTGAGGGGCTGTTGACGTCTCCGTCGATCCCGAGCGCACCGCCGATCTGGATGCTCGGCTCTAGCGGAGAAAGCGCAAGAATGGCCGCGCAGCTAGGTTCGGCTTATGCTTTCGCGCAGTTTTTCGGCACACCGGGCGGAGAGGAAGCCATGCGATATTATCAGACTCACTTCCAGCCTTCCAAGCTGCTCGGCGATAAGCCGCAGGCTATGATTGCTGCATTAGTTATTTGTGCGGATACGGACGAGGAAGCGAATGCGCTTGCGACAAGCAGTGATTTATTTTTCCTGCAGCTGTCGACGGGACAGCAACTGCTTAATCTGCCTTCTGTGCAGACGGCGTACGACTACCCATATACGGAAGCAGACTATTTAAGAATTAAGCATACGCGCCAAACGAGAGTCGTAGGTTCTCCCGAGAAAGTGAAGCAGCAGCTTATCGAGCTAAGCGGGGCTTACAATGTTAACGAGATTCTCATTAATAGCCCGATTCATAATTACGAGGCGCGGATACTTTCGTATAAGCTCCTGTCGGAGTTATTCGATCTGAACATAAGCAGTCATGGTTGATTATACGATATTATGTKGTATAAGCAGCGATATTCGGATACACTACGAACACTTGACGACCATTAAGCATACGCATATGGTCTAGTTGAAGCAAAAAAGCGTATATATTACGTTTATAGGCTGCATACGAAGAAGATGGAACAGAGACGAAAGGCGGCCATGCAGGAGAGGGAGCGATCATTGGTAATGGAGCTTATACAGAAAGCAATTGATCTTGCAGCAAAGGCTCACAAAAATCAAGTGAGGAAAGGTACAAACCTGCCTTATATTAGCCACCCGTACGGAGTCGGGATGATGCTGATGCAAGCTCAGTGCGAGCCTGAGATCGTAGCTGCAGGCATCCTGCATGACACGCTGGAGGATACCGAAATTACGGAAGCAGATCTGCTCGAGACATTCGGACAGACGGTGACTGATATTGTTATCGGATGCTCAGAGCCTGACAAGAGCAAGTCCTGGGAAGAGCGCAAGTCGCATACGATTGCTTTCTTGAAGACAGCATCGCTTCCGATCAGAATGGTTTCCTGCGCAGATAAGATTCATAATATTCGATCGACACGGTCAGCCATTGAGGCTGAGGGCGAGAAAGCGTGGCAGCGGTTCAAGCGCGGACGCGATAAGCAGGAATGGTATCATCGTTCGATCATTGAGAGCATTGGCTATCAATCAACCTTTCCGCTTCTCGAGGTGCTGATCCAAGAGGTAAACGGACTGTACGGCGAGCGGCAATAAGGGAGAATGATGGATATAATAGCGAAAATCAGGGGAAAATAGCTGCGCTGACGATTTTTATTCGTTGGAGCAGCTATTTTTATTATGATCGGTTACGATCGGGACAAGAGAAGGAGCGGATGAGTGGTTATGCGTTTGATTCGTATCGTTGCGGCTTTGCTGCTTATGGTTATGCTGAGCGGCACGACAAGTATAGTGAATGCGGCTGGCTCGCCTGGCGTGTATCATTTTGGCTTTCGGAAGAGCGCCGAGGGGAGGCTTCCCTCCATAGACGATGAGGGCTTCAAACCGATTGTGATGAAGCACGGCGCTTTGTTTCTTGGCGACTCGACCAAGAAGGAGCTGTACTTAACGTTCGATAACGGTTACGAGAACGGCTACACCTCGAAAATTCTTGACATATTGAGGGATAAGAAGACGCCGGCGACTTTTTTCGTGACCGGTCATTACATTAAGGATCAGCCTGAGCTGCTTAAGCGAATGGTATCGGAAGGGCATATCATCGGCAACCATTCGTGGAGTCATCCGGATATGACGACGTTGTCCGACGAGCAGATCAAATCCGAGCTGGACAAAGTAAATGTACAAGTGCGCGAGCTCACTGGACAGAAGGAAATGATCTATCTTAGGCCGCCAAGAGGGATATTCAGCGAAAGGGTGCTCGCTGTCAGCAAGCAGGTCGGCTATACGAACGTATTTTGGTCAGTCGCTTATAAGGATTGGGATGTTAATGCACAGCGAGGGCGCGAGTATGCCTATAGCTCCGTCATTAAGCAGCTGCATCCCGGTGCGATCATCTTGCTCCATTCCGTGTCGAAGGACAATACGGAGGCGCTGGGGGGCATCATTGACGAAGCTAGACGGCAAGGTTATGAATTCAAGAGCTTGGACGAGTTGATGGCTGGCTTGCTCTGAGTGGCCGTGCGCTCCGTCTTCGCCAACGAATAGATAGTTAGAAAGGGCGCAGGAGAAAACTCCTGCGTCGTTTTTGTTTTCGTCATAGTCAGTCATAAGCGCTAAAGGCAAGCGAGTGCGAGACGTACATCGAAGAGACTGCGTACATCGATAACGATGCCGCAGTCTCTTCTCTTTGCAGTATTTTACCGTAAGACGGCAACGCCGGTTGCCGCACTTTCGCTTGTATTTTACGTCAATCGGATGGTGATAAAACGTTCTCCTCCTCCGTCTTCCAGCTCGACGTAGGCATCGGGACCGGCGTTCAGTTCGATTTCGCCGTTGCCGTCCCCGTTGCGGATGAAATGAAGATGGTAGCGGGTTTGGCCGAAGCGGTAGATCGCTTTGTAGCCGGCCCATTCGGACGGGACGCAAGGATTCAGGTATAGACGTCTGCCTTGCCTGCGCATACCCAAAATCCATTCGATTCCGCTTTGATACATCCAGCTCGATGCCCCGGTATACCAGGTCCATCCCGCATGGCCTTGATGAGGTTCGGCGGTGTACACGTCCGCCGCCATGACGTAAGGCTCGCCGTAATAGGTTCTAACCTCGCGTTCGGTCCGCGTATGGTTGACCGGGTTCAGCATGCGGAACAGGTCGAACGCCTTGTCGCCGCGACCCAGCTTGCACCAGGCGACGATGCTCCAGATGACGCCGTGCGTGTATTGCGCGCCGTTCTCGCGGATGCCCGGCGGATACCCCTGAATGTAGCCGGGGCTCGGCTCGGTGCGGTCGAACGGCGGAGTGAGAAGTCTTACGACCCCCATCTCACGGTCGACCAGCTCGCGATCGAACGACTTCATCGCTTGTAGCGCGCGATCCGGCGCGGCCGCGCCGGAAATGACGGACCAGGATTGCGCGATGGCATCGATCCGGCATTCCTCGTTATGCAAGGAGCCGAGCCAGGTACCCCCGTCCGTAAAGGCTCGACGGTACCATTGTCCGTCCCACGCATGCTCGTGAAGCGATTCGGCCAGCTTCTCGCGGGCCGTCTTGTACATTGCGCTGCGTTCTTGTTCGCCTCGAGAATCGCATAAAGGCTCAAAGCGTTTAAGCACTTCACTGAGGAACCAGCCGAGCCAGACGCTTTCGCCCCTGCCTTCGTCGCCGACCAGATTCATGCCGTCGTTCCAATCGCCCACCCCGATATGCGGCAAGCCATGTTCGCCGATCCGCTGCAGCGACTTGTCGATGGCTTTGGCGCAATGCTCGTAGACGCTTTCGATTCGATCGGAGCGGACCGTCTCCTCGTATCGCTCATGCTCGCCTTCCCGCAGCGTTTCGCTGGTCAGATAGGCGACTCGTTCATCGAGTACCGTCGCGTCTTCCGTATGCTCGATATATCGAGAGACCGAATACGGCAGCCAGAGCAAGTCGTCGGAGAACAAAGTGCGGATGCCGCGATTCGTTTCTTCATGCCACCAATGCTGCACGTCGCCTTCCTCGTACTGATGCGATGCGCTTAGCAAAATCTGACGCCTCGTAAGCTCGGGTCTCGTGTGGAGAATGGCGAGCGAGTCCTGAAGCTGATCCCTGAAACCGAAGGCGCCTCCGGCTTGATAGAAGGCGGTTCGCGCCCACATGCGGCATGCAAGCGATTGGTACAGCAGCCAGCCGTTGAGGAGTATATTGCTCTCGACCGACGGCGTATCCACGACGATCTGGCCGAGCGTTTCCTCCCAATAAGAGGCTGTCTCCTGCCAAGCGGCATCGCAGCGTTCCTCGTCGGCGTATTGCCGAGCAAGTATCGCGGCTTGGCTTCTGGAAGAGGCACAACCGAGCAGCATGATCACTTCCGTTTCTTCGCCAGGCTGAAGCTTCAGCTTGCGTTGGACGGCTCCGCAGCTTGCGTAATGGACGCCGTCCCGCATGTCCAGGCTTGGGCGCGACAAAGCGGCGGGCCGTTCCATGCTTCCGTTTCTTCCGACGAAAGCCAGTTGATCCGCTGTCCACGATAGTCCATCTTCTTCCGCCGCTTGCTGCGGGAAGACGCCGAGGAACGGCGTCGCTTCACGGAAGATGTCCTGATAGCGATTCTGAGCGGTCATGATTTCGGCTTCCTCGTTCCATTCACTTGCGATAAAGGAGGCGTTCGATTGGCGATGTACCCCGATTACCCACTCCGCATAATAGGTTACGGACAGGCGTCTTTCCGACGCAGAGTCGTTCCTCAGCTTCAGCCGCATGATTTTGACGGGATCGTCCATCGGCACGAACATCTTCATTGTATGGCTTATGCCATCGCGCTCGTGCTCGAAGGTCGTGTGGCCGAGGCCATGGGTGACCAGGTACGGCGCCGCATGGCCGCCGGCGGCAGGAGCGATCGTCCATACGCTGCCGGAATCTTCATCGCGGAGGTAACCCATTTCTCCGGGCGGGTCGAGCACCGGGTCGTTCGACCAAGGGGTTAGCTTGCACTCCCGGCTGTTGCGCCAGAACGTATACCCGGTTCCGAGCTCGGACACGATCGTTCCGAACTCGGGATTGGCAAGGACATTGATCCACGGTGCGGGCAAATGCTTGCCGTCTTCAATGAGCAGCTTGTACTCTTTGCCGTCCGGCGTAAAGCCGCCCCAGCCGTTGTGGAATAATACGTCCTTGGCTTCGAGCTTGACGGCGCGGGCTTCCTGCTGCCGAGGCGCAAGGAGATGCGTGCCCTCAGACATGGTCGGTCTCTTTGAGGCCGAATCGCTTTCCCGCGTCCCGCGCGGCTTCCGAAGTTGAACGGCCAAGGAAGGTCCGCTCGCCCGGAGCGATAACTTCGCTACGGAAAGGAGAAGTGTTTCGTCGTCTTCCGACAGTCTGTCGGCGGGAAGGACTTGAATATTCGCGTGCCCGGCACCGAAGCGGTCGACGCCGTGCTCGACGGCCCGGCTGAGCGCATCCTGCAAATCCTGTTCGTATCCGACCGGAGATCGGTTTAGTAGGACGAGATCGAAGCGGATGCCCAGCCTGCGCAAATATTCATGTCCGGTAAGCAGCTTAATTACGAACGGCAGGCGGCTTCGGTTATCGATTTCGACGACGATGATCGGTCTGTCTCCCGATATGCCGAAGGACCACAGCCCGGGCTGTCCCTTGACGTTGGCTAGAATTCGCTTGCCGCGCTCGCCGCTAAGCGGAGGCGTATACAACACTTGCGCGGCAAGTCGTTGAAAGACGAACGCTTCCTCCAGCTCCAGCCCTAGGCTGCGGAGCTCGATTCGGCTTCGCGTCCAGGCCAGCTGGAACGTCCGCTCTACCTGCTGCGGCTTTGCTAATCCTGCTGCTCCTTCAAGCGCATCTTCCTTCGTTTCAGCTACCGAAGTTACGGCGTAGAAGATGGCTTGTCCACCGGGCTCTACTTGTACGCGCCGCCTCATTACGAAGGCCGGATCCGCGACGGAGCCCGTTTTTCCCTTTAGCCGGTTCCGGATCGCGTGCGGCTCCTCCAAGCGGTACCCTCGTCCGATGAAAGCCGATCGGTCGGTTTCGAATTCCGGTCCGCCGAACGTTCCTCTTTCCGCCACGAGGGTATGGGCAGCCCATAGCGCTTGATCCTTGGCATCGCGTTTTCTGCGGCTGGCCACGAGACAACCGCTGTTTTCGTCGTATGCAGTGCGGATGAACAGCTTGCTGAAGGCGGTATGCGCATCGTCCGCGATCGGATTTGCAAGTGCTAGCTCCAGGTACGACGTGACCTCCAGCATCAACGGCTCGTCTCCTTCATTGACAAGCGTGATGCGCCGTACTTCCGCGTCGGTTTCAGGAGATACGCAAATTTCCATGAGCGTCCTCACAACGCCAACGCGGCGTTCGAACGTTGCTTTGTCCGGCTCGAAACGAATGCGTTGCTCCGGCGTTTCAGTCCGGCATGGCTGGAAGGAGGGGGACCATATCCGATCGGAAGCGACATCGCGAACATAAATATAGGATCCCCAAGCGTCCTTCACCGGATCTTCTCTCCATCTGGAGACGGAAAGACCTTCCCAGCTGCTGAAGCCGCTGCCGCTGGCCGTGACGATCGTGCTGAATCGGCCGTTGGACAGCACGCATGCTTCGGGCGTCGCGGTATGGGGGGAGGTGAATTCGCGAACCGGCTCGGTTTGAATCGGCAGTGTTTCCCTATCGGTCTGCGAGCGGTGCAAAGCGGGATGCCGGATTAATTTGGCTTGGCGAGGAATCCGCTCCTGAAGCAGCAGTTCGGCCGCGCGCACCTCTTTGTTCCGATGGAAACGGTCGATCATGGAATGAGGGAGTAGCATATTGGACAAGGTCGCCAGGCTCATGCCTTGATGATGCGCCATGAAGCTTCGGATGACCGCGTGCTGTCCATCATGCTTCAGCCGTCGCGGCGTAAAATCCATCGCTTCGTAATACCCGTACGGTCCCCGGGCGCCAAGTTCCTCCATCCGATGCAACGCACGAAGCCCCTCTTGGGGTGCATAAGGTAAAGCCATGATCGTTGCGTAAGGGGCCAACACCAAGTCCTGTTCCAGTCCGCGTTTGAAGCCGAGACCCGGCACCCCGAAGGCGCGATACTGATAGTTCAGTTGATGATCGAAAGCGAAATAGCCAGACTCGGATATGCCGAACGGCACGTTCCGCTGCTTGGCGTATTCAATCTGGCGAGAGACCACGGCTTTGTAAGTGCTGTCCCAAATCGTATGTCGGTATGTCTTCATGAGCAGCCAAGGCATCAAATATTCGAACATCGTGCCGCTCCAGGAGAGCAGCGCCGACTTGCCGCCGACCTTCGTCATCGTACGCCCGAGCGCGTTCCAATGGGAGACCGGCACCTGTCCCATCGCGATGGCGACGAAGCTCGCCTGCCTTGCTTCGGAAGCGAGCAGATCGTATAACACTTCGTCCCGTTCGCGACGGGCGACATGATAGCCGAGCGAGAACAAATTCGTCTTTGAATCGTAAAGATGCCGGAAGTCGGTGCCCTGGGTTAAGTCATCGATCCGGTCGGCCAACCGATTGCCTCGCGTCATCAAGTCGCCTTTGCCGGCATTCCCCAGCTCATCCGCGAAAGCGACCTCGTATCGTTTACTCTGCCGGTGTTCCATGCCTTTATAATCTGGCATGCCCGCTTTACTGCCCCAGTCCGCGCGCATCCACTCGATTAGACCTTCCTTTACCGTTATAAGGGCGGCCACCAAGTTACCCGAATCAACGGTGGACACGTAGATAGGCATAAGCGGAGCGAGCGATTCCGTGTCGTACCAGTTGTATAGATGTCCTTCCCACTTTTCAAGCCGCTCTATCGTACCGACCGTCCGCTCGAGCCGTTCGATCAAGCCGGTCGTGTCAATAAAGCCGAAGTCCCTTGCCGCAACCGCACATATGGCGTACATGCCGATATTGGTCGGAGAGGTTCGGTGCGCGACGCCTCGATCCGGTTCAAGCTGCACATTGTCCGGAGGCAGCCAGTTGTCCTGTTCGGTCACGAAATCTTCATAAAACGACCATATATCGCTAGCAAGATTGCGAAGCGTTTCCGTTTCCTGCTCACTAAAGGAAGCATCGCTATGCTCGGGCGAACCGTCAAGCCACCGGACGACAAGCGGCGCCGCGCACCAGAGAAGCGCGATTACGAGGACGACTGCCTTCGTCGCGGCCGAAGATCCGGGCAGAAAGGCGCCGGCAAGCATAAGCGCGGTAAGCGTGTAGCCGCCGGGCATGCCGGCGAGCGGTGACGCTCCCGCCTTGCTGCTTAACCGCTCCACTTCCGCTTGGCTTGTCCATTCCAGCAGCAATCGTTTGGACGCTATCAAACGGTACAGCGTCCGAAAAATGGCATCGAGCAGCATCGCGCTCTGGAACGGGAGCACAATGAACGATAGAAGCGCATGTGCGGCCGTCCGCAGTATGCTGCCGGGACGCCGAATCAAGCCGGCGAACGAGAAGAGCTGGCGAATGACCGGCAGCAGCATGGTTGCCAGTACGATGGCGTACCAACTGAGAGGAGAACCCGGCAGCAGCGGTGCCGCCGTCAGCAGAATCGCCAGAAGCACAGGCTGAAGCAGGCTGCGCCTTAGATTATCCGCAATTTGAAAGCGAGTCATCGCCGATAAGTTAGTGGGCGAGACCATTCCCTTGGCGTTTCTCGCTGCACTCCTAAGCCAAGGCAGCAGTTGCCAATCTCCGCGCGTCCAGCGATGAAGCCTCTTTTGCTGCGACAGGAAGGTCGGCGGATGATCGTCGATCAACTCGATATCCGACAGGAAACCGGTTCTCAGGAAGCTGCCCTCCAGCAAATCGTGACTGAGCACGCGGTTCTCCGGGAATCGTCCTCCAAGAACGCGGTGGAACGCGTCGACGTCGAAGATTCCTTTGCCGGTAAATATGCCTTGGCCGATCGCGTCTTGATACGGATCCGACACCGCGAAGGCATAAGGATCGAGGCCGGTTTCGAAAGCGAAGAGAGCCGTTAGCCTCGACTTCCGCGCGCTTTCGTAGGTCATGCCGATCCTCGGCTGGAGCACGCCGTAGCCCTCGGCTACTTTCGTACCGCTTGAATCCAATCTGGGACGATTGTACGGCAGATGGATCGCTCCGATCATGCGGCGAGCGCTTTCGAGTGGAAGCTGCGTATCCGCATCAAGCGTGAGGACGTAGCGGATCCCCTCCAGCACGGTGCTATCACCGTAAATTACTTCGTAGCTTGTATTACGTTCCCCCTTCAAAAGCTTTACGAATTCCTCCAGCTTGCCCCGCTTGCGCTCCCAGCCCATCCATGAACGTTCGGAAGGATTCCATAGCCTGCTGCGGTGAAACCAATGAAACGTGGCTGCAGGATATTTAAGGTTCAACCGTTCGGTTTCCGCCTTCGCCAGCCGCAGCAGGCTATCATCCTCGGACAGTTTCTCCGCGTCCGCATCATGCAAATCGCTTAGTATGCCGAAATGGATATTGGATTCTCGATTCGCCAAATAATGAAGCTCCAGACGGTCGAACGTCGCTCTAATATTGTCTGGCCTGCTCCAAATGACGGGAATGATGACCATTGTCGACGCTTCAGACGGCACGCCTTCAGAGAAATCGTAGCGCAGCAGACGGGTCGGCAGCGTCATTCGTTCGATGAGCCAGTGAACGACTGTGATGGCCCATTCGCTTGCCGGGATCAGAAGTAGCATTAAGCAGGCCGAAAGAGCGCCTACGGAAAGGGGGAGGTCCAGTCCTCCCTGCGCGCCGATCGCGATGAAGAAACCGACGAGAGCGATTAACGTTCCTAATGCGACCATCTGCAAATACAGGCCGGATGCGCGAAGACGAAGACCGACCTCCGGAAGGGCGCCGGCTTTGCCGCATTGCTTCAACGCCTGCTGAAGCTCTTTCATGCCGCGCGCGTCCWGCAAATAATAGGACACATAGCTGCTTCTGGAAGGGGAAGCCTGAGGTGTCTTCTCCGAAGCGGCGGTTAAGTAGCGATCGTCGGCCAAACGGACGGCTTGGGATGCCACCAAATTTTCTGGCACCTTCATGCGGCGGGCAAGCAGCTCTACCCGATATCGCAGCGTATGCCGGCTTGCTCCATCCAATCGCGGATAATCGCCTGCCTGCTCTTGCCGCAGCGTTTGCTCGATAATGCTGACGCGTTCGAAAAGTTCATTCCACAACCAGCGCGAGAGCTTGCGCAAGCTGCCGAGTACGTTGCCGACAGCGACTTGATATTCGGCTTGCAGCCTATACTCGTAAGATAGGATCGCGTCCAAATCCGAGGGCTCATTCTCCAGCTTGCAGATCAACCATTCCCCGACATGCGCCGAATCCTCCGCATGTTCTCTGAGATGTTTGACGAGATGAACGGTCATGGCGCCGGATAACGGCATTTCGACATGCTCCGCCTCGAGTGCTTGCTTTAACCGCTCCGGTGTCAGCTCCGATGCGGGAATGGAGGACAGCATGCGCTCAACCTGTACGCAGATGGCCCGGCGTTCCTTCAGCGGCCCCGCGAGGGACACAAGCCTGCGAACGAGCTCCATCTTAAGGAAGAGCGGGATTGACCAAGCCTCGGCGGCAGTCAGCACGGCAACCTCCTGATAAGCGTCCAAATAAGCGATGAAAAGTTGTTCGTCTAGCAATCCATCGGTATACGCAAGGTATGCTTCGCATATCGAAGAAACTCTGGTCCTCGCGCTCTTTCCAAGCACGGGAAGCGATTTGACCGGGAAGCCGGCCAGCTCCAGCTTGATGCCAGCCAGCTCCGCTTCCAAAAATTCCGAATGGTCGAGAAACCATTCCTCGGCCGGCTGCTCGCAGGMGATGGCCCGTTCGTTCAACTCGGCGATAAACTGCCGGAGCTCCCTGACATCTTCCTCCAGCCAAAACGACAGCGACTTAGACGATATCCGTTTGCCGTGAGGGTCATGTTCCAACGCGAGCTTATGGGCATGTTCCTTCAATTTTACTTGACTCCATTCCATTTCCTTTATCCCCCATGGATCATAATTGAATAAAAGCACTTCTTTAACATTCCGAATTTTGKGGGATTTTATAAGTCAAACGCGCGTATTCGATGAAACCAATTCGAAATACACGCATAATGATGATCAAAACAAAGGGAGGCAGCAGGCTGCCTCCCTTTGTTTATTCGTAAAGATTTCGTCCTGATTAGCCCGTCACGCCCTCGCGCTTGCGGAAGAACGACTTCAGCGCGTTGTATACCTCGCCTTTTTCCTTGATGACATAATACATGAAGTGCTGCAAGTTAATATGCTTGTAGGCTGACATGAGCGTACTGGAGCGGTTATATTGGTTAACCTCGCCGTAGCCGAACAGGTTGGAACGCTTAAGCAGCTCACCGATGAGCTTCACGCACCGTTCGTTGTCGCTCGTCAGGTTGTCGCCGTCAGAGAAGTGGAACGGGTAGATGTTGTACAGGTTCGGATTGAAGCGGCTGTCGATAATTTCCAACGCTTTCATGTAAGCCGACGAGCAGATCGTACCGCCGCTCTCGCCACGGGTGAAGAACTCTTCCTCTGTTACTTCCTTCGCTTCTGTATGATGCGCAATAAAAACAATGTCGACCTTCTCGTACTGGTGCCGCAGGAAGCGTGTCATCCAGAAGAAGAAGGAGCGAGCCACGTATTTCTCGAACGAGCCCATCGAGCCAGACGTATCCATCATGGCCAAGATGACGGCATTCGACTGCGGCTTAACGATCTCTTCCCACGTCTTGTAGCGCAGGTCGTCGGGCGTTATGCCGTGAATGCCAGGTTGGCCGGAGGTGGCGTTGCGGCGCAAGTTCTCGATGATCGTCCGTTTCTTGTCGATGTTGGACATGATGCCTTTTTTACGAATATCGTTGAACCGGATTTCCTTCGTCTCGAGCTGATCCTTGTCTTTCTGCTTCAGGAACGGAAGCTCCAGCTCTTCGAACAGCATCGTTTCCAGCTCTGCAAGGCTGATCTCCGCCTCGATTATATCCTCGCCGGGCTGATCTCCGGCCTTGTCGCCTTTGCCGCCCTTCTGCGCCGATGAAGGGTCGACGCCGAGCACGTCGCCGACCTGACTGTCGCCATCGCCTTGGCCGACATGTTTATTTTTATTGTAGTTATAGACGAACCGATATTCATCAAGGCTCCGAATCGGCACCTTAATAACCTGTTTGCCGTCTGACATGACGATGCTTTCCTCAGACACGAGATCGGGCAAATTTTGCTTAATCGCTTCCCTTACCTTCTGCTGATGCCTGGCCTGATCTTGATACCCTTTGCGATGCAATGACCAATCTTCCCGTGAGACGCTGAACATGCCGTTGTCCGATGAACCCATTTCGGAGCACCTCCCCCGCTTATTTGTTGTTAAAACACCTGTTGTTAATCAATATATTCAACAGCCGAGCGGTTATGTGAAAGAATAAAACGTCTAATTCTAGCAATCTATCTAACGGTCTTGCGGCTGGGGGTGACATTGTGTCCAGTTCGACTGCTCATTTTTAACCACTTTGTATAATGTAATCAAAAGTTAATGTTATATAATATGACATATACAGTGATGAAGGCTTTCGCATACTTAACGCAAACTATGTTTGTTTTGAGGAGGGACTGCATGCATATACCTGAAGCTGCCAAGAAGGCAGAGATCATCGTCGATCAAGTGAGTATGCGTTTTGGGAAAAAGGGGCAGGAGTTCACTGCGCTCCAAGACGTAAGCTTCGAAATCTATCGCAATGAATTCGTATCGCTGCTAGGACCGTCCGGCTGCGGCAAGTCGACGCTGCTCAGGCTGATGGCCGACTTGCTTGAGCCTACGAGCGGCACGATTACGATCCAAGATGACCACCCTCGTGAAGTCCGACTCCGCCGTAAATTCGGCATTGTGTTCCAGAACCCGACGCTCTTCGAATGGCGGACGGTGAAGGAGAATATCGAGCTGCCGCTAGAGGTGCTCGGTGTGCGCAAATCGCAATACACTCCTCTTATCGAGAGGCTGCTCGAGATGGTCGGGCTATCCTCGTTCCGTAATTACTACCCTTGGCAGCTAAGCGGCGGCATGCAGCAACGTATCGCAATTGCCCGCGCCCTATCGCTTGATCCACCTATTCTGTTCATGGATGAACCTTTCTCCGCGCTTGATGAGTTCACGAAGGAGAAGCTGCAGTTGGAGCTACTTGAGATCAAGAAGCAAACGAACAAGACGATCGTATTCGTTACGCACAGCATTCCCGAAGCGGTGTTCTTGTCGGACCGCGTCATTGTGTTATCTGCTCATCCCGGACGCGTCCATTCGGTCGTGGAAATGATTAGGGAGGAGGGCGATCTGTCCCATATCCGCGAATCAGCCCATTTCCACGAGATGTCGAGGACGGTGAGGAATTGTTTCTACAAGGAGAGTGATTCCTTTGACGGACAGATTGTTTAAAAGAGGGGGGCAGGGGGCTGTCCTTGCCTTATGGGTCGCCGCCGTCCTGCTCTTATGGGAAGCTGGAGCATGGTTCATCGCCGACGTCATGAAGACGACCGCCCCAGCCTCGAAGCTTCCATACTTGCATAAGGTGCTGGGAACACTAGCCGATCATCTGCCGACCTTGCTTAAGCAAGGGACGGTGACGTTCGGCAATTCGATTACCGGCTTCGTCATCGGTTCGATAGTCGGTGCAGCACTTGCGATTGTAATGAGTGTATCGAGAGCAGCCGAGTATACGCTGTCTCCATATATGATTGCCTCTCAGATGATACCAATTATCGGCCTAGCCCCAATTATTTACGGGATTGTCCGCGATGCCGAGCTGTCCAGAGTGCTGATGGCTGGCTACGTGACGTTTTTTCCGGTCGCGATCCATATGCTTCGCGGGCTGCGAAGCGTAAGTCCTGAGCAGTTGGAGCTTATGCGCACGTATGCAGCCTCGACATGGACGCTCTACAGCAAGCTGAAGCTACGTGCCGCGCTTCCCGGCTTGTTCGCAGGTCTGAAGCTGTCCGCGCCGCTCGCCATAACGGCATCTATCATCGTGGAGCTGATGGGAGCGCCGGACGGTATCGGGGTGCTCATGGTCAGCTCGCTCTACTATGKGACGTCACAGGTATATATGTTCTGGTCAACGGTGCTCATCAGCATGGTAATCGGCATCGCATTATATCTGCTTATCGCRGCAGCCGAAAGGTTGCTTACACCGTGGCAGCCCGAGTTCCGGGCGAAGGGGAGGGACGAGGCATGAAGGAGCTTGCGGCCGTCAAGTCAGAACCTCAGTCAGGTATGGCGGCGCTGCCTGCCGCGGGCAATGTACAGGAGCTGGATTCWGGGCGCGACCCTATAACGATTAACATCAAAGCAAATGAGAGAGGTCTGCCGCGTATATCAGCGGGCTGGAAAGCTTTGCAGCCGATGCTGCTTCCGGTAGGCTTCGCGATTGTATTCCTGCTCGTCTGGCAGCTTGAGGGATTCCATCGATTGTTCAGGCTGGAGCGCTATCAGCTGCCGATTCCGTCAGCGATCGTATCTTCCATAAAGGAAAACGCCGATTTGCTTTGGAGCTATTCGATCTATACGGGAATTGAGATCATAGGTGGTTGCATCATTGGTTCTTTGCTCGGTCTTACGGCTGCTGTGGCAGCCTCATTGTTCCCGAATGCGGGCAAAGGCGCGATTACGCTGCTAGCGTCGCTTAACGCCGTTCCTATCGTTGCGCTTGCGCCAGTCATGAACAATTGGTTCGGCAACGGCGTTTCCTCCAAAATTGCGATCGTCTCCGTCATGACGATGGCCACGATGGCGATTAGCGCCTTCAAAGGGCTGCGATCCATACAGCCTGCTTACCTCGATCTCATGCATGCCTATGCTGCGCCGAGAACGACCGTGTTTCTGAAGCTGCGCTTTCGAGCGGCACAGCCGGCTATCTTCACGGCGCTGAAGATCAATATGTCCACGAGCATCATCGGTGCAATCGTCGGGGAGTTTTTCATATCTTCACGGGGGCTGGGCTTTCTATTATCGGATCAGATCAAGCTTGGCAACATGCCACTCGCCTGGTCCTGCATCGTAATCGCCGCAGCGCTAGGCATCGTTCTCTATTATATCGTTCAGCTTGTTGAGCGGCTTGTTATACCGTGGCATGTATCGCATCGTAGACATTCCTGACAACGTTCATCCTGGAAGTACTCCGAATGGAGTTTTTCTCATATAGAAAACAATAGGGAGAGGAATGGTCTTCATGAAACAGAGAAACCGTACGATGCAAGCCGTTTCAACCGCTTTACTCGCATTAATGCTGCTCTTCGTCGCCGCTTGCGGCAACTCGAACGAGTCACCGCCTGCTGAAGACGATCCGAAGCCTACGGAGGGGGCAGCAACAGAAGCGACGGATAAGCCGTCCGACGCTCCTCTTACTAAAGTGAAGATTCAACTGAAATGGGTGCCTCAGGCGCAGTTCGCGGGTATTTTCGTTGCCAAGGAGAAGGGGTTCTATGCAGAGGAGGGGCTGGACGTTGAAATCATCCCCGGAGGCCCGGACGTTGTCATTGAACAGCAGGTCGTCAACGGAGCAGCCGACATTGGCGTAACAAGCTTTGACAGCCTCCTCGTCAACCGCGACAACGGTTTGCCTCTCGTATCAGTAGCGCAAATTCTGCAGCAAAGCTCGTACCGCTTCGTTGCCAGCAAGGAGTCGGGCATCGACGAGCCGGCTAAGATGAAGGGCAAGAAGGTTGGCATGTGGACGGGAAGCCAGCAATTCCAAGTGCTTGCCTTCATGGAGAAAAACKGCCTCGATCCGAAGAAGGATGTTGAGCTCGTGAAGCAAGGTTTTACAATGGACCAGTTCTTTAACAAACAGCTTGATGTAGCAATCTCTACGATCTATAACGAATATCATGTCGTGCTCGAGAGCGGCGTAAAGGAAGAGGACTTGTATGTATATGACTTCGAGGATGCGGGCGTAGGTATGCTGGAGGATACGCTGGTCGTTAAGGAGGATTGGCTGAAGAGCAACCGAGAGCTTGCGGTCAAAGCGATTAAAGCGACGATGAAGGGCTGGAATTATGCTATCACGAATCAGCCGGAGTCGGTTGACATCGTAATGAAGGCGGTAACCGAGGGCAGCACGACGAAGGAACATCAAACAACGATGCTTATGGAGATGGCTAAGCTTGTGAAGCCGGAAGGGTTCACAGAGGCACAGGTTGGCAGCTTCGTCGACGATGCGGTACAGAGAACGGTCGATATCTCGCTGAAGTACGAGTTGATCAAGAAAACGCCGGATTTGGCTGCGGCGATCGACAAGACGATTTTGGAAGATGCATTGAAATAAAGGATTGCTTGCTAAGGGCTGACGGCAAGGAAGAAGCGCCGATGAGCAGTTGTCTTCGGCGCTTCCCCACCGCTTAGCGGCGAGCTGGAGGAGGCGATAGCGTGTGAAAGAACCGGCTATGGACGGGATGAGCAAGGAGGAATGGCTGGACAAGGACCGCAGGTATGTATGGCATCATATCTCGCCGCATAACGACCATCCGATGATTGTCGTATCTKGGGAAGGCAGCTGGATTACGGATAGTGACGGTAACCGGTATTTGGATGGGATGTCGGGATTATGGTGCGTGAATGTCGGGCACGGGCGCGAGGAGATTGCGGAAGCGGCAGCTAAGCAAATGAAGACGATTGCCTATTCCACGCTCATTCAATCGCATGTTCCGGCGATTAAGCTCGCCGAGAAGCTTAACGAGTGGCTGGAAGGAGACTACCGCATCTTCTTCTCCAATTCGGGCTCGGACGCCAATGAGGTCGCCTTCAAAATCGCCCGCCAATACCATCACCAGAACGGCAAGCCGAGCAAGCATAAGTTCATTTCTCGGCATCGCGCCTATCATGGCAGCTCGCTCGGTTCGCTTGGAGCGACGGGACAGGCGCAGCGCAAGCTGAAATATGAGCCGCTGGCGATGGGCTTCTCGCATGTGCCGCCGCCGTATTGCTACCGCTGTCCTTTCGGCCAACAGGAGGGGGCCTGCCGCATGCAATGCGCGGAGGCGTTCGACGACGCGATTACATGGGAAGGTGCGGATTCGGTTGCCGCCGTCATCATGGAACCGGTTATTACGGGCGGGGGCATGATCGTACCGCCCGACGGTTACATGAAGCGGGTGCAGGAAATATGCAACAAACACGATGTGCTGCTTATCGTAGACGAAGTGATCTGCGGCTTCGGCCGGTCGGGGATGAAGTTCGGCCATCATAATTACGGCGTGAAGCCCGATATCGTAACGATGGCGAAAGGAATGACGAGCGCGTATTCCCCTCTATCGGCAACGGCGGTGTCGGCAAAGCTGTATGACAGCTTCAAGGATACGAGCAAGGCGGACAATCATTTGCGGCATGTGAATACATTCGGCGGCAATCCGGTTTCCTGCGCGGTTGCATTGGCGAATCTAGCGATACTGGAGCGCGAAGAGCTGGTTAGCCGATCTGCTTGGATCGGGGATCAATTTCGTGAGGGCCTGCAGCCATTGGGTGCACACCCGCATGTCGGAGAGATCCGGCATTTCGGATCTGCGCTCGGGATTGAGCTCGTTGAGGATAAGGGTTCGAAACGGCCAGCGGATGCCTCTCTTGTCGCTTCCTATATTGCGTCGTGCAAGCGGTTAGGTTTGATCATTAGCAAAAACGGCGATACGGTGCCCGGCTTTGCCAATATATTGACCATTAGTCCGCCGCTTAGTTCGACCGATGAAGACGTTGCATTCATCGTGGATACGCTTCTGAAGGCATTTTCAATCTCGATGAAGGATGAGGAGAAGGTGATTGCATGACGCTGAGCCTATATTCGGGAGCGATTAATAAGGAGAGGCTCCACAGAAGAATTGAGGAGCTGTCGCTCATCGGGAAGATCGGAGATACCGGCGTCTGCCGTCTTGCGCTCTCCCAGGAGGACCGCGAGGCGGTCATGCTCGTTAAGAGCTGGATGGAKGAAGCGGGGCTTGAGGCGCATATCGATCCATTCGGCAATTTGATCGGCGTTATGGAAGGTGCGAACCCCACGCTGCCAGTCTTAATGCTCGGCTCTCATATCGACTCGCAGCCTTACGGCGGCCGATTCGACGGCGTTATCGGAGTGCTCGGAGCGCTTGAAGCCGTTCAGACGATGGCGGAAAGCGGATTTGTACCGATGATGAACATTGAGGTCGTTGCCTTCTGTGACGAGGAAGGCTGCCGATTCAATAAAGGATTGTTCGGCGTAAGAGGAATGACGGGCAAGCTGGAGGACGGCGAGCTCGCGCGGATGGATAAAAACGGGGTAACGCGTGAAGAAGCGTTAAGGCAATTCGGCTGCGACCCCGCTCTAATAGAAAGCTACCAGGTAACGGCCGATCGCATCGGCGCCTTCCTTGAGCTTCATATTGAGCAAGGGCCCGTACTTGAATCATTGGAGCATCCGATCGGCATCGTGAGCGGTATTTCCGGGCCGGTATGGTGGACGGTCGAAATGAACGGCTTCGCCGGACATGCGGGCTCGGTGCCTATGCCGATGCGGCGGGATTCGCTGGTCGGAGCGGCCAAAGTCATCACGGCGCTCGATCGGCTCGCGAGGGAGTCACCTGGTGCGCCGACGGTCGGGACGGTTGGATCGTTAACCGTCTTTCCTGACTCGCGCAACATTATTCCGGAGAAGGTGAGCTTCACCGTCGATTTTCGCGATATTGAGCTTAGCAGGAGGAATGGGCTGGAGGCTCGGCTGCTTAAGGAAATAGAGGAGACCGCCGCCGAGCACGGTCTTACGTATACGATTCGCGAGGATACGAAGAGTGATCCGCGCTATTGCGCCGACTGGATCAAGAAGACGTTGCGGATCGAAGCGGATAACATGGGCATAACGCCTCCGCCAGAGCTTATGAGCGGTCCGTTCCACGATTCGCTTACGATGTCTTACGTATGCGATTACGGGATGATTTTCGTCAGGTGCAAGGAGGGCATCAGTCACAATCCGAAGGAATATTCGTCGCCGGAGGATATAGCGCTCGGCGCAGAGCTTCTGTATCTCGCGGCAAGGCGAATCGCAAGCCGTGAAGGAGGGATAGACGCATGTCGAAGGTGAAGATCGGTTTAATCCAAGCATCGAACGAACTGCATGGCGACGAGCCGGTTGCCGCTCATAAGGAAGCGGCTATCCGCAAGCACTTAAAGCTAGTTAGAGAAGCTGCAGCTCAGGGAGCTCAGATTATATCGCTGCAGGAAATTTTTTATGGTCCGTACTTCTGCTCCGAGCAGCAGACGAAGTGGTATGAGGCAGCGGAAGAAATTCCGTCGGGCCCTACGACAATAGTGTTTCAAGAGCTCGCGAAGGAGCTTGGCGTCGTCATCGTACTCCCGATCTATGAGCGCGAAGGGATAGCAACCTACTACAATACCGCAGCGGTAATCGATGCAGACGGCTCGTATCTCGGCAAATACCGGAAGCATCATATTCCGCATGTGGCGGCAGGAGGCGGTTCATGCGGCTTCTGGGAAAAATATTATTTTAAGCCCGGAAATCTCGGATATCCGGTGTTTGATACGGCATTTGCGAAGGTCGGGGTCTATATATGCTATGACCGCCACTTCCMGGAAGGAGCGCGGGCGCTAGGGCTTAACGGCGCGGAAATTGTATTCAACCCATCGGCGACGGTGGCTGGTACGAGCGAATATTTGTGGAAGCTGGAACAGCCCGCCCATGCGGTAGCCAACGGGTATTACGTGGCGGCTATCAATCGGGTTGGCGTCGAAGCGCCGTGGAATATGGGCGAGTTTTACGGCCAATCGTATTTGGTCGATCCGCGAGGCTCGATTGTATCTATAGGAAGCCGCGACAAGGATGAGATCGTTATTGGCGAGATGGATAAGGAGCTTATTCGCGAAGTGCGCAATGTGTGGCAGTTTTATCGAGATCGCAGACCGGAGACGTACGACAATATCGTTAGCCTGTGATAGGACGAGAGGAAAGGAGCGGATGGCATGAGCGGTAAAGTTCAATCGGCCTTCATATCTCTAGAGCAATTGAAGCGCAACTTCGCCGAGGTTAAGGCGGGCATGAGGCCGAAGGAAGCGATGGAAGAATCGAATCGATGTTTGTACTGTTACGATGCGCCATGTATTAAGGCATGCCCAACCGGCATCAATATCCCCTCTTTTATCAAAAAAATCGCCTCAGGCAATATGCTCGGGTCGGCACGGGCCATTATGGATGCGAATCCGGTAGGAGCTACCTGCTCGCGGGTATGTCCGACAGAGGAGCTCTGCGAAGGCGCATGTGTCCTTAATCATTCCTCGAAGCCAATTATGATCGGCGACCTGCAGCGTTATGCGACCGATTGGGCGATCCGCAATGAACAGGTGCTGTTCTCGGCCGGGCGCAGCAACGGCATGACGGCAGCCATTATCGGCGGCGGACCTGCGGGGCTGTCGGCGGCGCGGGAGCTTGCGCGGTTCGGCTTCGCCGTTACGATCTTCGAAGCGAAGGAGCAGGCTGGAGGGCTCGATACGTATGGCATCGTATCGTTCCGTCTGCCGCAAAACATATCGCTTTGGGAAGTCGAACAAGTGAAGCAGCTTGGCGTCGATATACGGACGAATACGAAGGTTGGCRTCGATATTAGCGCCGAGCAGCTGCTCGAACAATTTGATGCCGTTGTACTTGCAATCGGAATGTCTAAAGTACCTATGCTAGGCATCGAGGGCGAAGGCTTGAACGGAGTTTATGATGCTATCGATTTCGTAGAGGCAACTAAGACGGGACTATCGGCAGAGTTCGCAGGCAAGAAGGTAGCGGTTATCGGAGCGGGCAATACGGCTATTGATGCGGCGACTTGCTCTGTCCGGCTTGGCGCGGATGATGTTAAGATCGTCTATCGGCGAACGAGCGCGGAGATGACCGCTTACGACTTCGAGTTCGAGTTCGCAAAGCAGGACGGCGTATCGTTCAAATGGTTGACCGCGCCTACACGCATCGCCGCTGGACAGAACGGCGAGGTCAAGGCGCTTGAATGCATCGAAATGAGGCTTGAGGAGGATGCAACCGGCGGGCGAGCAAAGCCTGTACCGATAGAAGGTTCGGCTTTCTCCATGGAAGTCGATGTCGTTATTAAGGCAATCGGACAGACTCGGCACTTGCCGCTCATTGAGCAGTTAGGGATCGCTCATAAACGAGGCGTCGTAACGGTTGATGCCGCAACGCATCAAACGTCCAATCCGCAAGTTTATGCGGCAGGAGATGTCGTATTCGGCGAAGGGCAGCAGGGCGATGCAATGGTCGTATCCGCAGCGCAGCAAGGGAAGCTCGCCGCTTATTCGATATACAATTCGCTCTGTGCGAGGAGGGAACGCTATGGCTGATCTCAGCATTAATCTGGCAGGCATCAAGTCTCCGAATCCGTTCTGGCTGGCATCCGCGCCGCCGACGAATACCGGCTATCAGGTACAGCGCGCTTTCGAAGCGGGCTGGGGAGGCGCGGTATGGAAGACGCTTGGCGATCCGATCATTAATACGTCGTCGCGCTTCGCTGCAGTTCACTTCAACGGCCAGCGTGTAGCGGGCTTCAACAATATCGAGCTTATTACGGATCGTCCGCTAGAGATCAATTTGAAGGAAATCTATGAGACCAAGAAACGGTTTCCGAATCATGCGCTCGTCGTATCGCTAATGGTTGAACCGAAGCGGGAGAAATGGCATGAAATCGTGAAGAAGGTCGAAGCGATCGGCGTTGACGGACTGGAGCTGAACTTCGGCTGTCCGCATGGGATGGCGGAGCGCGGCATGGGCTCGGCTTCCGGTCAGCAGCCGGACCTTGTTGAAGCGCAGACGATGTGGGCCAAGGAAGCGGCACAGACGCCGGTTATTGTGAAGCTGACCCCGAACATTACCGATATTACGGCTACGGCGAAGGCGGCAGCAAGAGGCGGGGCGGATGCGATATCGCTTATTAATACGATCAATTCGCTTGCAGGCGTAGATATCGATACATGGAATACGATCCCGCATGTCGCAGGCAAAGGAGCGCATGGCGGGTATTGCGGTCCGGCAGTGAAGCCGATCGCGCTCAACATGGTCGCGGAATGCGCCCGCAATCCGCAGGTTGGTATTCCTATATCAGGCATCGGCGGTGTATCCAACTGGCGCGATGCAGTTGAATTTCTGCTAATGGGCGCAACGGGCGTACAAGTCTGTACGGCAGCCATGCATCACRGCTTCAGCATCGTCGAGGATATGATTGACGGATTAAACAATTATTTGGATGGCAAAGGCCTTGCTTCCGTTACCGAGCTGATTGGCAAGTCGGTTCAGCGCTTCTCGGACTGGGGCGACCTTGATCTGAATTATGCAGTTGTGGCGCGTATTGAGGAAGAGAATTGCATCGTATGCAACAAATGCCATATTGCTTGCGAGGATGCTTCGCATCAATGTATTGAGCGTCATACCGATGAGAATGGTGTCGCGTATCTGAAAGTACGTGAAGAGGATTGCGTCGGCTGCAATCTATGCTCGATCGTTTGTCCAGTCGAAGGTGCGATCACGATGGTCGAGGTGCCGTCTTCGGAAATGCCGATGAGCTGGAATGAGCGGCAGAAGGCGATTAGCGCCCTTAACGGCAGCAGTAAGGATGATGCGGACGGCTCGAGCGCAAAGGAGGCGGTATAGAAGATGACTTCCAAATGGATTAAAGGCGGAACGATCGTTACGGCGGCTGACACTTATCGCGCCGATCTACTTATTAAGAACGGAATTATCGCGAAGATTGGGCTTGATCTGTCTGCCGAGGCGGCGACGGAAAGCGCCGAAGCTGTCGATGCATCCGGTAAGCTCGTATTCCCGGGGGGAGTAGATCCGCATACGCATCTCGATATGCCGTTCGGCGGTACGGTGACGGCGGATGACTTCGCGACAGGGACGCGGGCGGCCGCATTCGGCGGAACGACGACGGTCATTGACTTCTGTCTTACGGCCAAAGGCAAACCGCTTGCCGATTCGATCGCGGCATGGCATCGCAAAGCGGCCGGCAAGGCGGCTATCGATTACGGCTTCCATCTGATGATCGGCGAGATCAATGATGAGGTGCTGGCGGAGCTGCCGGCTGTGGTGAAGGAAGAAGGCATTACTTCGCTTAAAGTATTTATGGCTTATAAGAACGTATTCCAGGCCGATGACGGGACGCTGTTCCGCACGTTGCTGGCGGCCAAGGAGCTTGGCGCCATGGTGATGGTGCATGCGGAGAACGGCGATGTCATCGATTTTCTTATTCGCCAAGCTTTGGAGGCCGGACAGACGGATCCGATCTATCATGCGCGTACGAGGCCGTCTGTTATTGAGGGCGAAGCAACGGGCCGGGCAGCGAATCTTGCAGCGCTTGCCGGAGCGAGATTGTATGTGGTGCATGTGACTTGTGAGGAAGCGGTGCGTCAGATTGCGGAAGCGAGAAGCCGCGGTGTCGACGTATGGGGGGAGACTTGCCCGCAATACTTGACGCTCGACGAATCGTACCTGGCACAGCCGGGTTTCGAAGGAGCGAAGTATGTATGGTCGCCGCCGCTGCGCGAGTCGAGGCACCAAGAGGTGTTATGGAATGCATTGAAGAGCGGCCAGCTGCAGACGATCGGCTCAGATCATTGCTCGTTCAATTATGACGGACAGAAGGATCTTGGACTTGGCGACTTTAGCAAAATACCGAACGGCGGCCCGGTTATCGAGGACCGCTTCTCCATTTTGTACTCGGAAGGGGTAGCGAAAGGACGCATTACACTGAATGAATTCGTTGAGATGGTATCGACGCGTAACGCCAAGCTGTTCGGACTGTTCCCGCAGAAGGGGACGATTGCCGTAGGCAGCGATGCGGATGTCGTTATTTTCGACCCATTGGTGGAAAGGTCGCTGTCCGTGCAGACACATCATATGAATGTGGACTATAACCCGTTCGAAGGCATGCAGGTAACCGGCGTTCCGGTAAGCGTACTGTCCAAAGGCGAATACGTCATTCGCGATAGGCAATTCGTAGGCGAGCTTGGTAGCGGACGTTACTTGAAGAGATCGCCTTATCGCAGCGTGGGGGAATCCTTTCATCGATCCGCTGCTAACACCGAAGCATAAGTAAAGTCCAGGAGGAGGTGTACGCGTATTGTCGGCATATGAGCAATATATGGAAGAGAAGCTGAGGATCGACAATTTCATTGAGCGCCGCTACAAAATTAAAGCAGTGACGGAGGATCTGAGCGGTTCGACGGTGCATATGGAGCATCCCGGGGGTGAACAGACCGTCGTCCAAATCTTGACGGCAGATGCCAGGAAATACCTCGTTAATGTTGTGATTAAGCAGATGAGCGTCTCTTAATTAACCGACCCATGAATGTATTCATATGCGCGAAGGGCAAGCTCGATTGTCAACCTTTTCTCATGATCGCTTGCGAAGTCGCTGCCAAGCAGCGTCTCCAGCCTTTCTAACCTATGATAAAGCGTTTGGCGGGCAATGAGCAGCGCTTTGGCCGTTTCCTGCTTGGAGCCTGACAGTGACAAGTAGACGGAAAGCGTTCGCAGAAGATGACCGTTGCGTTCTTTGTCGCTAGCAGCGACAGGCTCGATATATTGCTCGGCAAGCGCGTGAAGCGTTCCAGCTTTCTTGAGCGCATACATCACTTTGTGCAAATGCAAGTCTTGATAGAAAGGCGAGGCTAGCGGGCCTACATCTCTCTGAATAGTGAGCATTTCTTTGGCGGTATCATAGCTTTCATGGAGCCGGCTCAGCTTGGTCATGTAACAGCCGATGGATAGACGAGGTGCGAAAAGCGCTGGCTCTTGTAGCTGCTCCGTTCGCCGTACCCGATCAATGGCGCGCAGAAGCCGCTCCCTATGCTTAATCTCACCAAGCTGGTCAATGACAATGAAGACGATCTGATCGTGGTGAAGCAGCGGCAGCAGCACATAACCTTCTCCTTCGAAGATCGCCCGCGCGACCATATGTTTCTGAATAAGCAATGCCCCGTCTTCCTTCTCGGCTTCGCGCCTCGTCTCGGCATCGAGATCAAATAGGCAGACGGTTGCTCCGCCTAGCTTGGCTGTCGGTTTCAAGGTCTGAATATAATCAAGAACCTCTTGCTCGGTGTGTTTTCCGCTTAGCCAGTCAACAGCCCATAAATCCTCCTTAAGCCTGCGGCGTTCCTCCATATATTTGGTACGCATCATTTCCTGGGCAATGGCAGTGGCGCAGCGGTCGAGCACTAAAATTTGAAACTCGCTCAGCTCGGTTTTGCCTTGGAGCAGCAAGTCCGCAAACAAATGGTCGAGCGCTAGAATCGGCCGATGTGCGATGGTTTGCTTCTGCTCCGCATTAGCGAACATTTTACCGTAGATCCATTGCTCATAGAAGATTCCGGCTTTGGCACGAGGCATATGCGGCACGAACTGCGCTTCCGCTCCGAGCGGGAAGAAAGCAACTTGGGCACCGGTCGTCTGATGAAGGAGCCGAAGCAGCGACATCATCCCCTTGCCGGACAACAGCAATTGGTTAAGCTCGGTGGACAGCAGTTCGAGCCGTGACACCATCTGATGATGCTGGTTAATGAAGTAGGCGTGCAAATCTTGCGTTATATCGATATAACGGACTTCCTCGTGAAAAAAAATAAGCGGGAAATGCTCGCTCTCCGCGAGCTGCTTCATCCTCTCGATGGGTTGCTTCGCATAAGTGCCAAGCTCGATGCATAAGCCTGAAGCGCCGCTATCGATTAGCTGACGGAGGAAGGAGACACTGAGCTCCTCATCGTCACGCCAACCGATGCCTGTACTCAGAATGAGTTCATGTCCGTTCAGCAAATGGCCAACCTGCGTAACTTCCATAATATGCACCCACCGGACGGAGCGCTGTAGGGCTTCGGGGCTGGCGATGGCTTCCGCTCTAGTGAATATAGGCCGTTTCAAAATGTCCCCTACGGTCATTTGCAGCATCGTGTTGACCATCGGCCTTCACCGCCCTTCTATTATTTTTGGAAAAGTCTGAAAGTTTAATTGTGTTTTCAATAGTATACTAAATGTCTTTTTCGAATGGAAAACTTTTATTCGCTGCCCGGACAACTTCTTGGGCGAGAATAGCTAAGGTCAGGGCTGGCGAGAGCGGACAAGAGGATAACTTGCAGCTTAGGAGATGAGAGAGATGGCCATAGAGTCGGTATCCGATCCCCTTACGGAACAGAACCGGTTGCGTAACTTCGTTAATGGCGCTTGGATCGAATCGGAAGGTAGGCAGATAGAGCCGGTGTACAATCCTGCGACCGGTGAGACGATCGCTTATGTGCCAATGTCAGTTCAATCCGACGTGGAGGAAGCTGTGCGGGCGGCGGAGCAAGCGTTTCCTGGATGGAGCAAGACGCCGGTGCCGCGCCGAGCGCGCATCCTGTTCCGTTACTGGCAGCTGCTGCAGCAGCACTCCGAGGAGTTAGCCGAAATCATAACGACGGAGAATGGCAAAAGCTACAAGGAAGCGCTGGGCGAGGTGCAGCGCGGCATTGAAAACGTTGAATTCGCTGCAGGAGCTCCAACGCATATGATGGGGCGGACACTGGCTAATATCGCCACAGATCTGGATTCGGAGCTGTTCCGCGTGCCGGTTGGCGTTGTATCCGGCATTACACCGTTCAACTTCCCCATGATGGTGCCATGCTGGATGTTCCCGCTGGCTATAGCGCTTGGCAATACATTCGTGCTGAAGCCTTCGGAGCGAACGCCGCTGACAGCGAACCGGCTTGTGGAGCTTTTCCACGAAGCGGGACTGCCGGAGGGCGTCCTTAATATCGTGCACGGCGGTCGGGAGGTCGTTAATGGTCTGACGGGCAGCCCGGCCGTTAAGGCGGTATCATTCGTGGGTTCGCAGCCAGTCGCCAAGTACGTCTATGAGCGTTCGTCTTCCTTCGGTAAGAGGGTTCAGGCGCTGGCTGGCGCCAAAAACATGCATATCGTCATGCCGGACGCCCATATTCCCAAGACGGTCGAGAACATAATCGCCTCTTCCTTCGGCAGCGCGGGTGAGCGGTGTATGGCCTGTTCGGCTGTTGTCGTCGTTGGAGACGGAGAAGCATTCATGACCGCGCTGCTCGCTGCGGCTTCCGAGATGGTGATCGGCAACGGTCTGAGGGAGGACGTCACGCTAACGCCCGTCATCCGTAAGGAGCATCAAATGCGAATTGAAGCTTATATTGTCCAGGGCGAAGCGGAGGGAGCGAAGCTGCTGCTCGACGGACGCATAGCGGAGGCATGCGGATTGGAAGGCTTCTTTCTTGGTCCTACGTTGTTCGATGAGGTTAAGCCGGATATGACGATCGCGAAGGAGGAAATCTTTGGTCCGGTGCTGTCTGTTCTGCGGGCATCGAGCCTAGATGATGCAATTGGAATTGTGAACAGCTCACGGTTCGGCAACTCGGCAGTCATATACACCGAGAATGCGAAGGCAGTTAGACAATTTCGAGAGGAGGCCGAAGCGGGGATGCTGGGGGTTAACGTTGGCGTGCCTGCCCCAATGGCTTTTTTCCCATTCTCGGGCTGGAAGGATTCCTTCTATGGCGATTTGCATGCGAACGGCGGAGACGGCATTGAATTTTATACGAAGAAAAAAATGATAACTTCGCGGTATTTCTAAGTTTTGATGACTGAGTGGAAAGATTGCGGGAGAGGAGGACTTCGGCATGGAAATCGGCATTCCTAAAGAAGTGAAAAACGGGGAAAATAGGGTCGCAATCGCTCCCAGCGGCGTTCACGAATTTATTCGTCTCGGACATCAAGTGTTCATTGAACGGGATGCCGGTTTGGGGGCGGGCATCTCGGACGAACAATTTGCAACTGCTGGCGCTGTCATAGTGCCTTCTGCTCCCGATGCTTGGTGCAGGGAGCTTGTTCTGAAGGTGAAGGAACCGACGCAAGCGGAATATGCGTATTTCCATGAGAAGCTGATGCTGTTCACGTATTTGCATTTGGCGGCCGAGCCTGTTCTGACGGAAGCGCTTGTAAGGGAGAAGGTAACGGCGATTGCCTATGAGACGGTGCAGCTTGCCAGCGGAGGACTGCCTCTTCTGACGCCAATGAGCGATATAGCCGGCAGAATGGCTGCCCAGCTTGGAGCTCATTTTCTTGAGAAACCGCAGGGCGGCAAAGGACTGCTGCTTGGCGGGGTTCCTGGTGTTCGCAAAGGAAAAGTGGTCATTATCGGAGGAGGCGTGGTCGGGACGGGAGCGGCTCAGATCGCACTTGGTCTCGGCGCGGAGGTGACGATTCTCGATACCGATATGAACCGGCTTCGTTATTTGGACGAGAGGTTCAGCGGAAGATTGCGGACTTTAGCATCGGGCGTTAGGCAAGTTGCGGATTCAGTAACAGATGCTGATCTCGTTATAGGAGCTGTTCTTATTCCCGGGGCACGCGCTCCTAAGCTGGTGGGCGAGGAGGTCGTCCGCGCAATGGGCAATGGTTCGGTCATCGTTGATGTCGCGATTGACCAAGGCGGCATCTTCGAAACGATAGACCAAATAACGACGCATGATGATCCTGTATTTGAGAGGCACGGCGTGCTCCATTATGCGGTGGCCAACATGCCAGGCTCGGTGCCGAGGACGGCAACGGCGGCGCTGACGAACGCTACGCTGCCATATGCGCTTGAGCTTGCAACAAAAGGCGCGAGAGCGGCTCTGCTAGGCAATGCCGCTCTCGGTCTCGGAGTGAATACGATGTCTGGCCGCATTACTTATGAAGCGGTAGCAAATGCGCATGGATTATCGTATACTGCGCTTGGTCAATGTCTGGAATCGGTATCGGCATAGCGCAGACATTCGGTTTATAACACTTCGTTCCGTTTCACCAGCATGCGATAGAGAATAATCGACGCGATCGAGCACAATAACGCACAAGCGCCGATGAACAAATAACCCGCTTGGAGGCCAGCGATGAGACTGGCCTCTTCGTCATGTCCGGAAGCGAACAGCCGCTTGATCCAGTCAATGATCGCACCAATGGCGAAGTTTCCGATGACGCTGGCAATGCCCATTAGCGTGACCGTGAATGTAATGGCCGTATCGGCGTTGTTCTTGTATCTGCGAGCGAGCAGCGCCATAACGGTCGGATAGATCGGCGCAATGCCTACGCCAGCGAGCGCGAACAGAACGGCGCCCTGCTCGCCTACGATAATAGCGGCGACTGAGCATAGGCCGGAGACGGCGGATAAATAAATAAGCGCCTTCGTGTAACCGATCTTGTCCGTAACAGGTCCGAGAAAGAGTCGGGCCAGCATGAAGCATAGGAAGAAGGCTGACAGCATGCGGGCAGCCGCGTCGTTGCTCCATCCGTATGCCTTCTCAAGAAAGTTGACGAGCCAGCCGCCGACGGCAAGCTCCGATATAACGCCAAGCGAGAGAACGATAACAATCAACCAAGCAATGGGATCTTTCATATATTGCCGAAGGGAGATTCGTTCCTCCTGCTTGCTCTCTTCAGCAGGGAACTTGGCGATAAACGCGGGCAGCATCGGAAGAACGGACAACGCAAGCATAAGCGCGTACATCCCGCGCCAACCGAGCTCCGATCCGAACAACGAAACACCCATAAGAGAGGCGGCGAGCATCGGTGCGATCATCGAGCTGAGCCCGTAGAAGAAGTGGGAGAGATTCATCATCGTTCCGGTGTTTTTGACAAAAATGCGCGCGGCTAGCAAGGCGAGACCAATTTCCAGTATCCCGTTGCCGATATACATGAGAAAATAAGACACGGATAAAGCGGTGTAATTAGACGCGATATAGATAAAGATGCCGGATACCGCCATGGAGCCGAGCGCAAGCATCGTCGTCAGCTTCATGCCCGCCTTGCGGGACAGCCAGCCGGTGAAGCTGCAGGCGAGCAGATAGCCTAGGGAGTTGAAGGCAAGCAGCATGCCGATCTGAAACTCGTCTAATGCGAGGTCGCTTTGCATTTTGGGGAGCGCGGGACCCTTAATATTTTCAGAGAAACCGAACACAAGGAAACCGCCGAATACGACGATTAATAATAGAATGTAGTTTTTGCGTAGGGATGATGTATTTTCTCGTTCTAGTTGCAAGCGGAAAACCTCCAAGAAAGTTACTATAATGAGACGATTGTTGTCTTCGGCGCAGCTATGCTGCACGCAAAATATCGCCTTGTTCACTCTATCGCGAATAGATCGGGATGGCAAGCCGCAGACTATGCGATTCATAGATTAGAATGGTAAAATAACGGATAGAAATAGGCGGAAGCATGTCGAACCGCGGGGAAAGGTAGGTTGCTAGACATGAAATTTTTTCACACGGCGGATTGGCATTTGGGCAAGCTTGTCCAAGGCGTATATATGACGGAGGATCAGCGGCATGTGCTTGAGCAGCTGCTGCAAGCGATTGAGAATGAAAGGCCCGATGCGGTAGTGATAGCAGGCGATCTGTATGACCGGGCTGTCCCCCCGACAGAAGCGGTTGAGCTGTTGGACGAGCTGCTGGAGCGCATTGTTATCGATCTGAATACGCCGGTTATCGCCATCTCAGGMAATCATGACAGCCCCGACCGGATCGACTTCGGGACGAAGCTGATGGCAGGCCGCGGCCTGTATTTGGTTGGGCAGATGAAGCGGGAGCTAGAGCCGATCGTCTTAAGCGATGAATTCGGCGAGGTGCATTTCCACCTTATCCCTTATGCGGATCCCGCACAGGTTCGCCATCTGCTCGGAGATGAAACGATTCGCTCGCATGATGATGCGATGAAGGCGATAACGGCAAGGATTGCCGAAACGATGGATGCATCGGCGCGTCATGTGCTCGTTGGACATGCCTTTATTACGCCGACCGGGGCGCATGAGAACAATACAAGCGATTCAGAACGTCCGCTAGCCATCGGCGGAGCGGAGCATGTGAGCGCCGCTCACTTTGCGAAGTTTCAATATACGGCGCTCGGCCATTTGCACCAAGCCCATTATGTGCTGAACGATACGATTCGATATGCGGGTTCTCCGCTCAAATATTCGATTTCCGAAGAAAGTCATGCCAAAGGGTATTTGGTCGTCGAGATGGATGGCGGCGGCAAAGTGGCAGTAGAGAAGCGCGAGCTTGCGCCGCTGCGAGACATGCGCAGAATTACCGCTTCAATAGAAGAAATAGAAACGCATAGCGTGAACGAGGATTATGTGTTCGTAACGCTGCTTAACGATAATCCGGTGCTCTTCCCGATGGAGAAAGTAAGGGCGGTTTACCCGAATGCGCTTCATGTGGAGCGCCGCATGGCTAGTTTATCCACACTTCGCAATGGGCAGGAAGAGGGAGAACAACGAGGCAGGCGCGAGGCCGATCCGATCGAGCTGTTCGCCGCTTTCTACCAGGAGGTTAAGGGCGAGCCGCTCTCGGATAAGAAGCAGCAGCTGTTCGCTGACACATTCGCAGCACTGCTGCGCGAGGAGGGGGGAGCTGTATGAGACCGCTGAAGCTAACGATGACGGCCTTCGGGCCATACCGCGACGTGGAGACGATCGATTTCAGCCTGCTGCAGGACCAGAGGCTGTTCGTCATCTCAGGCAACACAGGCGCGGGCAAAACTACGATATTTGACGCGATCTGCTTCGCCGTCTACGGCTCGGCAAGCGGTGAGGATCGTTCCGATATGCGCATGCTGCGCAGTCAATTCGCCGATGAGGACACGCATACGGCGGTGGAGTTCGATTTTGCCATTGGCCGCAAAGCTTATCGTGTATTCAGGCAGATGAAGCATCGCAAGGGCGCGAACAAAAGTGAAACCGGCGAGAAAACCGAGCTGTATGAGCTTACGGAGGACGGCATTGCAACGCCAATTGTTGACCGCTTTATCTCTACGGAAGTGAATACGAAGCTGTTGTCGATTGTAGGACTGACGAAAGAGCAGTTCAGTCAGATCGTGATGCTGCCGCAGGGCGAATTCCGCAAGCTGTTAACGTCGGATACGGACAACAAAGAGGATATTTTGCGTCGAATATTCCAAACGGAGCTGTATGAGAAGCTCGAAGCGAAGTTCTATGCGATGAACAGGGAGCTGCAAGAGCAGCTCAAGGAAACGCGAGCGGGAGCTGCCGCATATATGAAGCAAGCGGAGGAGGCATTGCCGCAGCGCGAGGGAAGTCAACTTGCGCTGACGCTGGCGCAGGAGTCGTACAATGCTTTGCAAATAACTGATGCGTTGGAGCAGGAGGCCGCTTATTACGAGCAGCTGTCGGCGGATGCGCAGCAGCGCAAAGCGGAGTTGTCGGACCGCATCGAGCTTCGCCAAAGCGCGTTGAACGATGCGCTGGCGCTCAATCAGCGGCATGATGCGCTAGCTAAGCTCCGGGAGCAAGAGCGGCAATCCGAAGCGGAGCGGCCTGCATTCGAGGCGCGGGAGAAGCGTCTCGCTCTTGCCGAGAAGGCGGCGAAGCTGACGCCGTACGAGGAGCAGGCAACGCGCGCGAAGGCGGATAGCGAAGCAAAGCACGGTCAGCTGGACAGCCGTCGCGAGAGGCTTGCGGCGGTGGAACGCTCAGCGGCGGCTGCGGAGGAGCGGTTTGCGGCCGAAGCAGCGAAGGAAGAGCAGCGCCGCGAGGCGGAGCGCGAGCTTCATAAGCTGACAGAGCTTGCGCCGCTAGTTCGCTCGCTTGCGAGCCAGCAGCAGACGCTAGATCGGCTGCAGCAGGAGGAGCAGGGCGCTGCTGCCAAGCATGCGGCGGCCGAAGCCGCGCTTGCCGAGCAGCGGGAGCGTAAGCAAGGGATGCAGCTGGCGCTGCAGAAGCTAAGCGCGAATGCGGGCTTGCTCGCCAACAAGTTAACCGAGCTGTCGCAAGTTCAACAGCAGGGCAAGCAATTGACGCAGATGATCGAGCTGGATAAGGAGCTGCTGCGTATCTCGCAGCTCGAGCGCGAAAATAGGAATACGATGCTGCAAGCGAAGTCGGAGTATGATCGGCTGGAACAGCTGTGGATTGAAGGTCAGGCCGGTATGCTTGCGGTTCATCTGCATGACGGCAAGCCTTGTCCGGTATGCGGCAGCGAGTCGCATCCGGCCAAGCAGGCCGTCGCTGAGGATGTGCCTTCACGCGAGCAGTTGCAGCAGGCAAAGGAGCAGCTCTCGGCTATCGAAGGCGAGCTTCACTCGTCAAGAGCGCAAGCGGCGGCAGCCAAATCCACTCGTAACAGCAACGCTGAAGAGCTTGCGGCTTCAGGCATGGAGATTGTAAAGCTGGAGGAGCAGCAAGCACAGCTTCGCAAGCGGTGGCGCGAGCTTAAGGATGAGACGGATGAGCTGCAGAAGCAGGCGCAGGAACAGCAGAAGCTGGGCGAGCAGCTGCATCAGCTTGAGCAGGAGCTGGATAAGCGTCAAGCGGACAAGGAACGTCTGCAGCAGCATTGGCAGCAGCTTATAATTGAGCGGACGAAGCAGCAATCGCTGCTCGAGCAGGAGCTTGAAAGAATCCCGGCTGCACTTCGCTCGGAGGAGCGGATGACGGCTAAGCTTGCTGAGCAGCAGAAGCTTGCCGCGACGCTTGCGCTGGCTTGGAAGACCGCACAGGAGCAGCGACAGCAGCAAGCTTCTTTGTTGGCGGAAGCGAAGGCGCATGCAGAGCAGGCTGTTGTGCAGGTTGAAGAATCGAAGCTGCGTCTGCAAGAGTTCGAGGCGCGGTTAACGGAAGAGCTTGCGAATGCGGGTTTCGCAGATGCAGCTGAATACCGAGCTGCGGCCATGAACGCGGTCGATCGTGATGCGCTGAGATTGCAGCTGGAGACGTATCGATCGGCCTTTCAACTGCTTGCACAGCAGATTATGCAGCTTGAACAAGAGCTGCTGGACAAGCCGCGTATCGATGCTGAAGGTTTGCAAGCCGAGCTGGCCGGCATGAGGGACGAACTGGAGCGCTTAATTGCAGCCTCGCAGACGCTGCTGCATAATGAGCAAGAGGCGCGACGGCTGGCAGCATTGATTAAGCGGGCTGCCGAGCGGGTTAAGACGCATGAAGCGAAGCTGGCTGAAGTATTCGATCTTTATCAGATGCTCAAGGGCGATAACGCTCTGAAAATATCGTTCGAACGTTATATTCTGATCGAGTATTTAGAGCAAATCCTGCTTGCGGCTAATGCACGGCTCGCGGAGCTGTCGAACGGGCAGTTCCTGCTGGAGCGCAGCGACCGGCTAGAGAAGAGCGGCAAGCAGAGCGGTCTCGGGCTTGATGTGTATGATGCTTATACGGGGCAAAATCGCGATGTAAAAACGTTGTCCGGCGGCGAAAAGTTTAATGCTTCCTTATGTCTTGCGCTCGGTATGACGGACGTCATTCAGTCGCATCAAGGCGGCGTCACGATCGAAATGATGTTCATCGACGAGGGCTTCGGCTCCTTAGACGAGGAGTCGCTGGGCAAGGCAATCCATGCGTTAGTGGATTTGCAGAAGGCGGGGCGGATGATTGGCGTTATCTCCCACGTGCAGGAGCTAAAGGATGCGTTCCCAGCCCGGCTTGAGGTGCAGAAGACGAAGGAAGGTTATAGCCGAACGAAGATTGTTGTGAAGTGAAGCTTAAAAAAAGTCTGCCTCATGAAGTTCCCGACCGGGCACTTAAGCGGCAGACTCTTTAGGGCTTGTAACGATTAGCCGACTCCGCCGGAAGTAGCTCCCATGGCGATGCCTATGATAAAGAGAGCGATCGCGCCTACAATCAGCAAGCCGTTAAGCACGAGCCCGATAATCGCGAACGCTTTGCGGCGGTTTTTGGCGAATATGCCGATGAAAGCAAGAATCGCGCCTACAAGCGCAACGCCTATTGAACCGAACATGCAGATCATAATCAGCACGAGTACTCCAAGAATGTCACCGCCGAGCGTCTCAATGTCTTCCGGTGTAACTACGCCGTTACGTGCATTCACTTCTTCGACAAATTCAATGAATTGGGCGGAGTTTGACGTTGCAAGGACGAAGGTGATGATGATAAGCAAGACGGCAACTAAAGCGATGATGAAGGAAGCGATGCCAAGCTTCGATTGCTTTAACGGCCCGGTTTCATTCGAGTTGTCGTCCGAAAATCGCGGAGCTGTCGAATAAGGAGAATATGCGTTATCTCTCGGTTGATCCGAGATTGGTCGTTCCGCCGTATCCTTCGACAAGTCGGGCGGATGGTTGTTTTCGTTATTCAATACGGGTCAGCTCCTTGTAATAGGGTTAACGTTATGATATTAAAAATCACAATTACGGTAAAATTATACACAACAACGAAAGGGTTGAAAACATAATGTTTCCAAAATATTTTGTAATAGGTGCAATTAACGCAGCTCTATCCATCGCATTAGGCGCGTTCGGCGCACACGGTCTTGAAGATAAAGTGAGTGAGCATCTCATAGAAGTATTCGAAACAGGGGCGCGATACCATATGTACGGAGCGCTAGGATTAATGCTGATTTCATTGCTGGCCAAATTTATTGACGGCGGCAAACTGCTGCTGAATGGGGCAAGATTCATTTTTGCCGGCATTATTTTGTTCAGCGGAAGCCTATACGTCATGACGCTTACGGATATTAGCAAGCTCGGTATGATCACGCCGCTCGGTGGGGCAGCGATGCTAATTGGGTGGGTATGCGTTATCATTTCCGCAATAAAATTTGGACGAAAATAATGAAATAAATATAGTGATTCGACAAGAATCGCCGTTATCCAACATTAATCCGGTTGTCATTAGTAAATATTTCTATACCGCAGCGACTTCATCGTTTATAATAAAGCTAACACTCACTTGACTCGAACAAGAGGAAGGAAGTTGGTGCGTGACGAGACGGATGGATAATAGAACTAATAGACGAACCCGCCGAACGTTAGGTGAGCCGCTTAGCGGCCCTTGGACGATAAGTATCGTATTAACTTTACTCGCTGCGGTCTGGATCGTCGTTTCCTTTATATTAATTAATMCGATGTATCGATGGTCTGCTTCAGCTATCGCTGCGTCATTATTAGTTACCGCAATTATTATCTATATACGTCGAAGACAATCATTCAGCTTCAATAATTATCATACAGCAATCGTGGAGACGCTGCTTCGTTCCGAGGCAATTCCGCTTGCTGTGCTGGATCGAAGCGGAACGGTTATAGAGATGAACGAAGCGTCGAGCAGTACGCTTGGCTATTCTCGCAACGAATTGCTTGGCGAGCCTCTCGAGCGCCTTGTAGAGCCAGCCAGCCGGCAGGTGCTTCAGGAAACGTTCCAGCAGGCGTTGCTTGGCGAGGCGAAGCAGACGAACATTAATATTACGCATCGTTCTGGCTTCCCGCTTGAGCTGCAGATCGTGTGCACGCCTATGATAAGGGATGAAGAAGTGATCGGAACGGTTATGATCATCCATGATCTAAGCGATCGGAAGCGGAATGTCGAGCGAATACGATATATGGCCTATTATGACGATATGACGGGCTTGCCGAATCGGACTCTGTTCCAGATGAAGCTGACGGAGAGCATAAGCCGTGCAGTCGAGGAAGAGCGAATCGTTGGCATCTGTTATTTGGACTTGGATCGGTTCAAGCTTGTGAATGCTTCATTCGGCCGAGAGTTTGGCGATATACTGCTCATGCAGGTTGCCGAGAGACTTAACCGCGGCATGTCAGAATCCGATTTCGCTGGCCGTATGGAAGGCGATGAGTTCGCGCTTCTATTCCATAACGTTAACTCCGAGCAGCATCTTCTAGAGCTGTCGCGCGATGTGCTTAAATCCATTGAGGAGCCGTACGAGCTTAGAGGATTCCCGTTACATATTACGGCAAGCATCGGTTCCGTTACGAACCGAAATGTAGAAGATGATGCATATACGCTAATTAAGAAAGCGGATATGGCTCTTGTAAGAGTGAAGGAAAGCGGTAAGAATGATTGCCTGCTTTACTCTGAGACTTGGAGCAACTCTTCATTCGAGCGGTTGACGCTGCAGCATGAGATGTACCGTGCGATTCAGCGCAGCGAATTTATTCTTCATTATCAGCCGCAGTATGATCTCGTATCCGGAGCCATGGTCGGCGTTGAGGCGCTCGTCCGTTGGAAGCATCCCGTCAAAGGAATGATTCCGCCAGGCAGCTTCATTCCTCTAGCAGAGGAAAGCGGCATGATCGTCCAGATCGGAGATTGGGTGCTTGAGGAAGCATGTCGACAAAACAAAGCATGGCAAGACGCAGGTTTAACGCCAATACCGGTATCCGTCAATCTATCCATAAGACAATTCGTTCAGAACGATCTGGCAAGCAAGGTAGCCGCTGTGCTTAAGAAGACGGGACTGGACTCCAAGTATTTGGATCTCGAGATTACAGAATCGATGACGATGGATGTCAGCCATGTATCGCGCTGTCTGCTTGATTTGACCGAGATGGGCGTCGGCATTAGCGTAGACGACTTCGGAACAGGGTATAGCTCCTTCCATTACTTAAAGAACTTCCCGATCGATCGGMTTAAGATCGACCGTTCCTTTGTAAGAGACATTCAGCAGGATCCGAGCGACGCCGAGATCGTTGCAGCGATCATTGCAATGGCGCATAACTTGAACATCCAAGTAATCGCTGAAGGCGTTGAGACAGAGGCGCAGATGGAATTCCTTCGCAAACATAATTGCGATGAGATGCAAGGCTACTTCTGGAGCCCGCCGGTATCCAGTGACAACATTGAGCAGATGCTAGCCGCAAGCTAGCACGTTCTTATGACAAATCCCCGTACAAGGGCTGCATACGCAGCGCGATGTACGGGGATTTGTTTTTTTCTACGAGAATTAAGCTTGCTCCTTATAATCTTCAATCTCATTTAATCGGAACGTATAGACTTGCTTCTCATCGACATGGTAGACAGTAATTAAGTTCTCACTCTCGTTCATGTTGAGTATTCGGCAAGGAATATTAAGCGTGATGCCAAGTCCTTTGTTGACGACGAGTCGGATGAGGGAGTTGTTCTTAATGATTTGTTTAATACGCTCAAGCCCGTAATTAACGCTTTCAGAATTAGTTATCGGAGGCATGCTCTTCGGCTTCTCCTGGAGTGGGAGCTGAATCGGTATCGACTGCTGCGTTGTCGAAGCTGCTTTGCGTTCCTCGAGCATTTGTCCAAGCTGAATGCCGGATTGGACCTTATAATCGAGGAACTCTCCATTATTGAGTTGACGCAACAGCTGTTCGAGCGCTTCGCCGTTCGTCGTTCCCTCTACAAGTACTTCAATTTGGAAAATGAAGGATGATTTATCAGTGGATGTAAGTGGTTTTTTCATAAACCCTCCGTACGAAAATGATATCTCTAATATACCACCAAATCGATCGTTCATGTAGTCATAAAATGAGCATTTATCGGGTGGCTCTCGCTTGCAAGATGCATATAATGTGGATGCAGACTTATGCCTCTAAAGACGTGGATGAAGGGGGTGGATCCAGTATGATGCGAATGATTCCATTTACGCTCGAAAATGGCGAAACCGTGCTTGGCGTTGAAGTTAATTTGCCCAAAACAAACCTGCTCGCAATAACGACAGATAAAGGATATATCATGTGCGGCGCGCTTGATGTCGCGCTATTGAACGAACGATTGAAAACCCGAGAAATCATTGCAGGCCGCGCTGTCGGCGTTCGAACATTGGAAGAGCTGATGGAAGCGCCGCTCGAATCTGTAACGTTCACGGCCGAGAAGCTCGGGATCGTTGCCGGTATGAAAGGATCGGATGCACTCCGTCTTATGCTGTAATTAAACATATTTGGCCTTATTGATGAAGAAAACCCCGGCACGCTCGTACCCATCGAAGGGAGGGAAAGCGAACCGGGGTTGTTTGTTCTCACGCTTGTTCGAACAGTTTGCGCAAATTGTCACCGTACGGAGCCTGAATGATACCCTTCTCGGTAATAATCGCAGTTACATATTCATTAGGCGTAACGTCGAAGGCTGGATTGTAAACTTTGACCCCTTTCGGAGCCGTGCGTTTACCGAAGCCTTCTGTAATTTCCTCGGCGTTGCGCTCTTCGATTGGAATCTCAGCGCCCGTAGGCGTGTTCAGATCAATCGTCGACAACGGGCAAGCGACATAGAACGGAATGCCATGCGCCTTCGCCAGTACAGCTACGCTGTATGTGCCGATTTTGTTGGCTACGTCGCCGTTGGCAGCTACGCGGTCTGTACCGACGATGACGGCGTCGACCCAGCCTTTGGCCATGATCATGCCGGCCATATTATCGCAGATAAGCGTTACATCAACGCCTGCTTGCTGAAGCTCGAATGCGGTAAGGCGGGCGCCCTGCAGAACGGGGCGAGTCTCGTCGGCGAATACGCGAAGCGTAATGCCTTTCTCAAGAGCTAAATAGAATGGAGCAAGCGCCGTGCCGTACTTGGCAGTTGCAAGTCCACCTGCGTTGCAGTGCGTCAGTACGCCCATGTCGTCTTTGAACAAAGAGAGTGCATGCTCGCCGATCAGTCGGTTCGTCTCCTCGTCTTCACTCTGAATCGCGATGGCTTCTGTCAACAGCGCTTCCTTGCATGCAGCAAGCGAAAGCTCTTGACCGGCGAATGCTGCCGCAGCAGCTTTCATGCGATCAAGCGCCCAGAATAGATTGACTGCCGTAGGACGGGAAGTTGCAAGGTATTCAGCTTCCTTATTAACGGCAGCGAGCCAAGTCTGAACGGAGTCCGCATCACGGCTGCCGAGCACTACCCCGTAAGCAGCGCTTATGCCGATAGCTGGCGCACCGCGTACTTTAAGGTGACGGATCGCTTCCCATACGTCCTCTGATGTTGTAAGCGGCAGATACACGATTTCTTCAGGCAACAGACGTTGATCGAGCAAATCAAGCCGATCCTCTGTCCATATAACGGATTGCAAAGCTGTATTTGTAGTCATGCTGTTAATTCCTCTCTGCTTCTTTCATTTGTTTGCGGCAGTTAGCGCGGCATCAATAGCTTGTTCGATCGATTGCGTCTGACGGTTGCCGCGAATTAGCGTTGTGCCGATTGCCAGCGCAAGGCGCTGCGCTTTCTCGCGAGTAGTATTATTCGGTATACGATCAATATCGGCTACATGCGCAAGACCTACGATACGGCRAACCATCTTGCAGCCAGCGAAGCCGACGGCGTCCTGAAGGAGCCGGTTCATATAATAATCTTGATAGCCTGTTGCGGAATTAGCAAGTCTGTCGACGCCATTCTCATTCCACAAGGCACGGAACTTCGACTCGAACTGATTCCAAATATCGATGATGGAGGTAATTAAATATTGGCGGTAGTCTGCACGTTCAGCTTCATCGGACAACCAATGCTCTTGTCCGGCATAGTTGAGCAGCAGATTCGCGATGACAGCGCCGACATCGAAGCCGACTGGACCATAATAAGCGAATTCCGGATCGATGACCTTCGTTGATTCAGGAGTTACGAATATACTGCCTGTATGCAGATCGCCATGCAGCAGTGCTTGAGCGTTCGTTAGGAACTTGTCACGCAGGATCGCGACTTCCAAATGAAGCTCGCTATCCTTCGTCAGCCCTTCTGCGGCGTCGGCAATTGCAGGATCGAAGCTGTTGTTGGACGATACGGTATAAGGATCGTCGAATATGAGGTCTTCCGTTATTTTGCACAAATCCGGATTAATAAACGACTTCACCTGATTTTTCTTATCTTGTTGATTCATACCGAGATCCGATGTGAAAAATAAGGTGCGAGCCATGAACGTCGAAATATCGTCAGCGAACTTCGGATATCGCGTACCGTTGATTAAGCCTTGACGCATAATAACATGATCGCTTAGATCTTCCATGATTGTAAGTGCGAGATCAGAATCGTATTTATACACGGTCGGCACGAGTCCCGGAGCAAGCTTCGCCTCGAGGATAAGCTTCTCGCTCTCGATGCGCGCTCTGTCCAGCGTGAGCGGCCATGATTCGCCTACGACCTTGGCATACGGCAGCGCTTGCTTCATAATGAGGCTTTTGCCGCTGACGCTATCGGTAATGTGAAAGACAAGATTCAAGTTGCCGTCGCCAATCTCGCGGCAGCTAAGTTCTGCTTCCTGTGGAAAAAAGCCTTCAATCGAACGGGATATCTGAATCGCTTCTTGTTCATTTAAAGGGTGATATGCAGACATGGCTGTCCACCTCCGAATATAGGTTTATAAGGTCAAGCATAAATGCCAAGTAATCATCTCCACATAGTATATAGGATATTATTTCGCCATGGAATACCTACCTTTGATATAATAGTGTCAAATCTAGAGCAGACAGGTGGATGATGGATAATGACAGAGAGCAATGAGCTGCAGCCGGTCGCCCTCAAGGAATGGGCCGTATCGGTGAAGGCATTGGCCGAGGGAGAGCAAATCATCGTGATGCGCAAAGGCGGAATCGTGGAAGAAACTCGCGACTTTCAGCTGATCAGCCCAAGCTTCTACTTAATGCCCGCATACGAGCATCAGAAGAAGCATTTGCTGAAGCCAGGGTATGAAGAGCAGTTGGACGAGACCTTGAAGGACTGGACTCCGGAGATGGAGACGATTACTCTTGAAGCTTACGCAGAAGTTGCGGAGGACATCGAGATAACGGATCAAGAAACGTTGAATAAGCTGCGCGATTTTCACATATGGACGGACGGCTTTGCCGAAGAACGGCTGAAGTGGAAGAAGACGAAACCGCTGCATCTTCTGATTATGCGCGTCTACAAGCTGGATGAGCCGCTTAAACTTCCGATGCAGCCTGCTTATAATGGGTGCAAATCTTGGGTAAAACTGGAGGGGAACGCCGAGCTCCGTCCTGCTTCGATGAAACCGGTCGTAGACGATGACAAGTTCCAGTCGGAATTGGATCAAATAAGGGCCGCTTTAGCATAGGTTCGACAAAAAAATATGCGAAGTCACGCTCGATGGCTAACTTACGTTGATTTATAACTAAAATTATATTAAAATGATTATTGAGAATCAGTGAGAATCACTCTATAATAGACAGGCTTGTCTTTTTACGGAAGTGACTACACAATTGTAACGGCTGTTGCCGTCCTTAAGCGGCATAGGCTTTCGTTTCGCGGTGAAATGTAGGAGTAAGTTTAAGAGTCAAACTTATGCTTTCCTATATTTTCAAATAAACCAACCTTGGAGGGGTAAAGATATTATGGCAACGCATTTTGTCATCGACGGCTTGAAAGCTGAGATCGAAGGAAAAGAAATTTTGAAAGGCATTAACCTTGAGATCAAAGGTGGAGAAATCCACGCGATCATGGGTCCTAACGGAACAGGTAAAAGTACATTGGCGTCCGCTCTTATGGGACATCCTAAATATGAAGTAACTGGCGGCTCTGCTACGCTTGACGGCGAAGATCTGCTTGAAATGGGCGTTGACGAGCGCGCTCTTGCGGGCTTGTTCCTCGCTATGCAATACCCTAGCGAAATTCCAGGCGTTACGAATTCCGATTTCTTGCGCAGCGCGCTTAACGCGCGTCTTGGCGAAGGAAACGAAATTTCGCTCATTAAGTTCATTCGCAAAATGGAAGGCAAAATGAAAGAACTCGAAATGAATCCCGAGTTCGCTCACCGTTACTTGAACGAAGGTTTCTCCGGCGGCGAGAAAAAACGTAACGAAATTTTGCAAATGATGCTGCTTGATCCGAAGATCGTCGTACTTGACGAAATTGACTCCGGTCTTGATATCGATGCTCTTCGCATCGTTTCGAACGGCGTGAACGCAATGCGTTCCGAAGATCGCGGTTTCTTGATCATCACTCACTATCAGCGCCTGCTTAACTACATCAAACCTGATTTCGTTCACGTTATGATGCAAGGCCGCATCGTTAAATCCGGCGGTCCTGAGCTTGCTGAGCGTTTGGAGAACGAAGGTTATGATTGGGTTAAAGAAGAACTTGGCATTGTTGACGAAACTGTAGGCCAGGCTTAAGCGGAGAAGGGGGCAAAACGGATGAGTACAGAACTATCTACGGGAGCCACTCGTCAGTCTGCTGAAGCGCTGGCAAGCAGCAAAGGCGAGCCGAACTGGCTCGTGGCATTGCGCGGCGAAGCGGCTGAATTGGCTGGAACACTTGGCTGGCCGAAACCAGAGAAGGTGCGCATTGAGCGCTGGAACCTGACAGCGGTAGGCAACTATGAGCAGCCATCACCGGCGGCTTCGATCGGCGAATTGCCGACAGTCGTACGCGAATTGATTGCAGAAGGCACGGAGAACTTGCTCGTACAACGCAATTCCGGCGTCGTATGGAAGCAATTCTCGCAAGAGCTTGCTAGCAAAGGCGTTATTTTCACAGATCTCGAGACGGCATGCAAAGAGCATGGCGAGCTCGTTCAACAATATCTGTTCCAAGCAGTAGCGAAGAACGAAGACAAATTGACTGCATTGCATGCAGCACTATGGAACGGCGGCGTATTCGTATACGTGCCTAAGAATGTAGAGGTGGAAATTCCTCTGCAAGCGATTCTGTTCAACGACAATGCAGCTGCTACATTTGCACCGCATATTCTGATCGTTGCAGACACGCATAGCCGTGTAACTTATGTCGATTCCGTAGTATCTGAACCAGGTGCGGCATCCGCGCCGTTCATGCATCCTTCGGTTGTCGAAGTATTCGTTAAAGCAGGGGCGCATGTTCGTTTCGGCTCCATTCATCATATGGGCGAGACGGGCGTGGATATGTCTATCCGCCGTGCCGTAATCGAAAATGACGGCCGGATGGAATGGATTATCGGCGACCTGAACGACGGCAACACCGTATCGGATACGAAGTCGGTGCTGAAAGGAAAAGCCTCAACATCCGACGCGAAAGTAATCAGCGTAGGAACCGGCGCTCAGCAAATGAGCTTGACGACACAAGCCGTTCATTTCGGCAAAAGCTCGGACAGCGACATGGTAACGCGCGCGGTTATGAAAGATTCCGCTTCGGCGATCATCAACGGCATTACGAAGATTGAGCACGGCGCAACGAAAGCCAACGGCGTTCAAACCGAGAAAGTTCTCATGTTGAGCCCGAAAGCGCGCGGCGACGCGAATCCGATCCTGCTCATCGATGAAGACGATGTTACAGCTGGTCACGCAGCAAGCGTAGGGCAAGTTAACCCAGAGATGGTCTATTATCTGATGTCTCGCGGTATATCTAAGCAGGACGCTGAACGATTAATTATTTACGGTTTCTTGGCTCCGGTCGTATCGGAAATTCCGGTCGAGGCGGTACGCGAGCAGCTTCAGCGTTTGCTCGAAAGGAAGCTAGAGGGATGAATATAAATGCKATTCGGGAGCAGTTCCCGATATTGCATCAAGAGGTAAACGGGCATCCGCTCGTTTACCTGGATAGCGCGGCGTCTTCCCAGAAGCCGCGTTCCGTCATTGATGCGGTTAAACGATATTACGAGCTGGATAACGCGAACGTTCATCGCGGCGTGCATACGCTCGGTTCGAGAGCAACCGACGCTTATGAGGGAGCGCGCGAGAAGGTGGCGGCATTGCTAAATGCCGGCGCTGCGGAACAAATTATTTTCACGCGGGGTACGACGACGGCACTTAATTTGGTTGCTTCAAGCTATGCCCGTTCCGTCTTCGGCGAAGGCGACGAAATCGTCATTACGCCAATGGAGCATCACAGCAACTTGATTCCGTGGCAGCAAGCAGCGAAAGCTACAGGCGCGACGCTCAAGTATATTCCGCTTCAGCCTGACGGCACGATCTCGCTGGAGGATGCCGAGAAGACGATTACGCCTAACACAAAAGTCGTATCCGTCACGTACGTATCGAACGTGCTTGGCGTAGTGAATCCGATTAAGGAACTGGCTCAGATTGCGCATCGCAACGGCGCGATCATGGTCGTTGACGGCGCACAAAGCACGCCGCATAAGAAAGTGGACGTACAGGATTTGGACGTTGATTTCTATGCGTTCTCCGGCCACAAAATGTGCGGACCTACGGGCATCGGCGCTCTGTACGGCAAGAAGAAGCTGCTTGAGGGCATGGAGCCGATCGAGTACGGCGGCGAGATGATTGACTTCGTAGATCTGTACGAATCGACGTGGAAGGATATTCCTTACCGCTTCGAGGGCGGCACACCGATTATTGCCGGTGCAGTCGGACTTGGCGCAGCAATCGACTTCCTGAATGAAATCGGAATGGACAATATCGATAAACATGAGAAGCATCTTGCTGCTTATGCTTACGAGAAGCTGTCCAGGATGGAAGGCATTGAGCTGTACGGGCCTAAGACAAACCGAGTCGGTCTAGTCACCTTCAACCTTGAAGATGTTCACCCGCATGATGTCGCTACGGTACTTGATTCCAAAGGGATTGCGGTACGCGCTGGCCATCATTGCTGCCAGCCGCTTATGCGCTGGCTGAATGTTTCGGCAACGGCTAGAGCAAGCTTCTATATATACAATACCGAAGAGGATGTTGACCGCTTAGCCGAAGCATTAATCCAAACAAAGGAGTTCTTCGGTCATGCAATTGGATGATTTGTATCGCAGAGTCATAATGGATCATTATAAAAATCCACGCAACCGCGGAACAATGAACGATGAGGCGGTTACGATCAACCTAAATAACCCAACCTGCGGCGACCGAATTTCGTTGCAGCTGCAAGTAGAGAACGGTAAAGTCGTTGATGCTAAGTATACGGGCGAGGGCTGTTCGATCAGCATGAGCTCCGCATCGATGATGACGGAAGCCGTCAAGGGCAAGTCGTTCGACGAAGCGCTTAACATGGCGGAACGTTTCTCCGGTCTCATGAAGGGCCAAGAGGTCGAGTTCGAAGAGCTTGAGGATATTGAGGCGTTGTCGGGTGTCAATAAATTCCCGGCACGGATCAAGTGTGCAACACTTGCTTGGAACGCGCTGCGCAAAGGGATCGAGAACGAGCAGCATTAAGGATACAAAATCCCGAAATGAAAGAGGAGAGTGAATACGATGGCAAAATCAATGCCGGAAATGGAAGAGTATAAGTATGGCTTCCGTGATGAGCATAAAGCAGTTTTCCAATCGGGTAAAGGCTTGACGCCGGAAATCGTACGTACGATTTCGGAGATGAAGAACGAACCGGAATGGATGCTTGAATTCCGCTTGAAGTCGCTGGAGCAATTCAATAAGATGCCAATGCCTAAATGGGGCGGCAACATGGACGATCTGGACTTCGAAGACATTCAATACTACGTTAAGCCTTCGGAGAAACAAGGCAAGACGTGGGAAGAGGTTCCTTCGGAAATTAAGGAAACGTTCGACAAGCTTGGTATTCCTGAAGCGGAACAGAAGTTCCTTGCAGGCGTATCGGCTCAATACGAGTCCGAGGTTGTCTACCACAGCATGCAAGAGGATCTTGAGAAGCAAGGCGTTATCTTCACGGATACGGATACGGCGCTTCGCGAGCATTCTGAGCTGTTGAGAGAATATTTCGGTACGATCATTCCTCCGAACGATAACAAGTTTGCGGCGCTTAACAGTGCGGTATGGTCGGGCGGCAGCTTTATCTACGTTCCGAAAGGCGTGAAGTGTGAAATTCCTCTTCAAGCATATTTCCGGATTAACTCCGAAAATATGGGCCAATTTGAGCGTACGCTTATTATTGCCGACGAAGACAGCTCCGTTCACTACGTAGAAGGCTGTACAGCACCTGTGTACAGCACGAACTCGCTGCATAGCGCAGTTGTTGAGATTCTTTGCAAGAAGAACGCTCGCGTTCGTTACACGACGATCCAAAACTGGGCGCCGAACATCTACAACCTTGTAACGAAACGTGCAGTAGCGGACGAGAACGCAACGATGGAATGGGTAGACGGCAACATCGGCTCCAAGCTGACGATGAAATACCCGGCAGTCGTATTGCGCGGCCGCGGCGCGAAAGGCATGGTATTGTCGATCGCCGTTGCAGGCAAAGGCCAGCATCAGGATGCAGGCGCTAAGATGACTCACCTGGCACCTGACACAAGCTCGACGATTATTTCCAAGTCGATAAGTAAACACGGCGGTAAAGTAACGTACCGCGGTCTTGCATCGTTCGGACGCAACTCCGACGGAGCGAAAGCGAACATCAAGTGCGATACGCTTATCCTTGATAACGAATCCACTTCCGATACGATTCCATACAATGAGATCTTCAACGACAACATCACGCTTGAGCATGAAGCAACGGTGTCGAAGGTGTCCGAGGATCAATTGTTCTACTTGATGAGCCGCGGTCTTAGCGAAGCGGAAGCTACGCAAATGATCGTTATGGGCTTCATCGAGCCATTCACGAAAGAACTGCCGATGGAATACGCGGTAGAGATGAACCGTCTCATTAAGTTCGAGATGGAAGGCTCGATCGGTTAATAAGACTATACCAATGAACCGTCCCCTCTTCGCGAGGGGACGGTTTTTTTGCGATATTTTCGTTTTAATTAACTATAATTAACTTTTCCATTTGATTGCTCCGGGCATAAACGTATACTTGAAAGAAAAACCGAATCGGAGTGATACCTTGTTCCAAGTATACGAGCTTAATGAAAAAGCGGAACGGTTTGAAGAAGCCGTCCACCTATTTTGGAGCCAGTGGGGAAGCAATGAAAATTTTCATTTTTATTACGACTGTATGCTTCATTCAATGACAACTGACAGCCAGCTGCCGCGATTTTATATTGCTTTGGAGAACGATTCAATCATCGGCACTTACGCATTGTTGAGAAATGATTTAATTAGCCGCCAAGATCTATTTCCATGGCTAGCCTGTTTGTATGTCGTTCCGGAATACAGAGGGGAGAATAGGGGGGCCAAATTGCTGGAGCACGCCCTTCACGAAACGAGAAAGAAGGGACATGACTACCTATATCTTTGCACCGATTTGGAAGGCTATTACGAAAAATACGGCTGGTCCCGGCTATCTGACGGTTTCATATTTAATGGTGTGAAAACGAAAATTTACGCGGCTTCGACTGCAATGAATGTAAACTCGCTTGAAAGTATTGTAATCCAGTCTATTAAAGAGTTCCCAGAACATCGAGACGCGTTCATCAATTATGTATCTGAAGCTTGGCCCGGCGTAAAGGATATCGCGATAAACCAATTGGAACAAAGCTTAGCAACAGCAAATGGTTTACCGTTGACGTTATTAATGTTCCGGAACGAGCGGATTATCGGCTTTTATCAATTGAATGAACAGGAATATCTAGTCAGAAAAGATTTATCACCTTGGATTGGACCGCTATTCATTGACAAAAGCGAGCGAGGACAGGCATTAGGAGCGCTGCTGCTGCAACACGGAAGAAAAACGGCAGGGCAGCTCGGCTATGAAAAGGTGTACTTAACTACGGATCATATTGGATATTATGAGAAGTATGGTTTCCGTGAAATCGGAATTAGCCAGTTCGAGTGGGGACGTCCAAGCAAAATATATGAGCATCATAGTATAATGTGACAAAGCAAAGCGCAGCTCGAATGCCGATTGGCATCCTAGCTGCGCTTATTGATTTTTATGCTCTTACAGGTACACTTGTTTAATCTCATAGCCGCGTTCGACGGTTAGATCGATGAAGTGCTCGTCGATGCGGATAAGAGGCTGGAAGAACTCGGTCGGGTGGGTCATCACAATGACGCCAATCTCTCCGGTTACCAGCTCAACCTTCTTGCCGATAAAGTTCGGAATCATATGTTTGATAAAGATGTGTGTCGTGAAAGCGTCCAGTTCTGCGAAGCTCATGTTGTACAGCTCCTTGAGGACGTCGAACAAATCACGTCTTTGCTGGTACACTCGCTCTGAAATCATCGCGCTATATATATCGACGACAGAAATGATTTTTGCAACGGGATGAATTTCTTCACCTTTTAAGCCATGCGGATATCCGCTGCCATCGACACGCTCATGGTGCTGAAGAGCGCTGACGGCGAGATAAGGTTCGTCGAACGACTTACTAATAATTTCATGACCATATAGCGTATGTTTCTTTACTTYGTCGAACTCGTCTTTCGTGAGCTTGGAAGGTTTGTTTAGGATGTCTAAATCGATCCGGCATTTGCCGATATCATGGAGAAATCCAGCTTTGCCGATCTGAAGGGATTCTTTATTGTCATATCCGACCCAAGTGGCAAGATAGTACGATAACATGCCGACTTGTACGGAATGTTGATATGTATAATCATCGCTCGTATTTAGAAGCAACAGCATCGATACGACGTCGCGCTCAAGTTGCAGGTTGCTTAGAAGCGGCTGAAGCGTAGCGGTAACTTCATCATGGTCTACTTCTCCGTCGTTAAGCGCTTTCGAAAAAAGGGTTTCGAATTTACTTACAGCGGTTTTGTATATAGGCTCGACAGTGGGCAGCCATTTCGGACTAGTAGTAGATTCAATCGTTCTAGAGGTCTGAGTTTGAGTTGCTGGTTTATCGTTAATGTCAACATAATCAATCTGATGCTGGATAAGCCTAGCAATGTCATAGCGTTGCAGCGTCGTCCCCTTGGAAAGAACATGGAGCCCAAAATTGTTGAAAGTATCCCGGCTTAGTACGTCTCCCTCATTCAAATCTATGACTTGAACCCTCATTAAGACACCTCTGATTAGTATATTGTTTGTACGAATATACCTACAATAGTAGCAATGATTCGATAGAATGGCAATATGAGGAACTTGTAAATAAGACTAAACTCCTAGTAATTCAGCATAAACCGACTTTGCCTTCAACAACTCATCGGTGCCTTGAACAAGCGCTCTGCCATCGCTAAATAGCACAAAAGTCAGTCCTTCTGGCAGTTCAACTCGCAGGAGGTATCGATTATAGGTCGTACGGCCTGCCGGAGCGAGCCTAAGTTTAAGTTGCTCCAAGTCCAAGTTTGCCGGTTTACCTGGCGTTATCTGAACGGTATGACGTCCGCATAGCGTTGCGGCGGCGGTTTCTGCTCCGTTCTCCTCTAAGAAAGGGTAGTGATGCTGACCGCATGTTGGACATTCGTTTTTTCGAGCGCCAGCTAGGCCTACAGGCATCCAAGCATGATTCCATAGATCGACTTGAAATAATGTGCGGTGAAGCGCCTGTTCGTTGCCTGATAACAACTTTATTGCTTCGCTCGCTTGGACAGAAGCGATAATATCGATAATCGGGGACAGAACGCCAGCTGTCTCACAGGTGTCCGTCATGCCAGGTGCAGGCGGCTCCGGAAATAAGCAGCGATAACAAGGGGAGTCGCCAGGCATAATCGTCATAGTCATGCCGGAAGCGCCTACAGCACCTCCATAGATCCATGGAATGTTATGTTTTACGCTTATGTCATTAAGTAAGTAGCGAATGCTGAAGTTATCGGTTCCGTCAATAATGAGCTGCATATTAGAGAGCAGTTGCTCTGCATTGAGCGGTGTGACATCGGCCACAATAGGTTCAATGACAATAGAGCTGTTAATCTCGCGCAGATGAACGGCGGCGGCCTCTACCTTCGGTAGAAGCTGCTGAACGTCTCTTTCCGTATAAAGCATCTGGCGCTGCAGATTGCTCCATTCGACGATGTCACGATCGATAATACGCACATGTCCAACGCCAGAGCGAACGAGGTGGGAGGCGATGACGCAGCCAAGCGCTCCCATCCCGACGATGGCAACACGGCTCTCGTTGATCGAATGTTGTCCTGAAGCGCCGATTGGCGCATATCGTATTTGTCTAGCATATCGGCTAGTTGTCTGGGAAGCAGAAGCAGCCCGATCACGGTTAGCATCATTAATAGCAGCGTTCATATCGTTCATGCGGGCATATACTCCTTCTAATAATCCGTTAAAGGCACGGTTGGATTCCAAGGGCCAAGCTGGTGGCCTTTCCACTCGGAGCCGTCCTCCCATATTTCTTTTTTCCATATCGGTACAATTTGTTTCAGCCGTTCAATCGCATATCGGCTGGCGTCATAGCAGTCTCCTCGATGAGGTGCGGATACCGCGATAACGACACTTGTCTCGGCAAGGCCGACTACGCCGATCCGATGACTGATCGCGCATAGTGCTCCCGGCCAGCGCTGCGCAATCTCATCGCCAATCTGCTTCATTGTTGCTACAGCCATCGGTGCATAGGCCTCGTACTCTAACCTAACCGTCCGCTGTCCTTGTGTCCATTCACGTGTCGTGCCGACAAAAGCCAGGCTGGCGCCATGCGCGGGGACAATAACTTTGGCTATCACATCGCCCTCGCTTATCGGATCAGATGTTATGACGTATAGCTCTTGGTTGGTTGCTGTTATGCTTGCAGGCTCTTCTCCGCCCGATACAGGAGGGAGAAGGGCAAGCTCGTCCGACGCGTGCATGGTCGAATGATCTGCGGCATATGAATGGTTGCAAGCGAGGAATGAAATTGAAATTAGATTGGCATGTTCAGGATATGCAGCGGCAAGCAGTTGCTTCAGTTCAGCGGCAGTAACCGCTTCTGCATCATGCTGAACCTTTATGGAAGAGACGCCGAAACGCTCTGGTAATCCTGCGAATAATTGTATGGTCCACGTATATGTCATGTCACAAAACCTCTCATGGTATAGGTTGAAGTTGTTTATAGAATATCATAATTCACGAAAAAATGTTATGCTGATACATAGATAGATAAGCGGATGCTTACGACGTGTGTTTGCTTCGCAAACACTAAGCGAATGCTTACGAGGTGTGTTTGTTACACAATCACTAAGCGAATGCTTACGAAGTGTGTTTGTTGCACAAACACTGGAGGAGTGGGAGAGATATGCCTGAATTAATAGACCGCTTTGGACGCGTACATGATTATTTGCGCATATCCGTTACGGATCGCTGTAATTTGCGCTGCTTATATTGCATGCCCGAGGAAGGCGTCGAGTTTACGGAATCCTCAAACCTGCTTTCTTATGACGATATTGTTKAGGTTGCCCGTGCCGGCGCCTCGCTTGGTATATCCAAATTACGCATTACAGGCGGAGAGCCATTAGTGCGCCCTGGCCTTGACGGCTTAGTTAAGCGTCTTGCCGACATTCCCGGCATTCGCGATATAGCTTTGACAACGAACGGCATCTTTTTGGCGAAGCAAGCAGAAGCGCTTAAGAAGGCCGGTCTGAACCGCGTCAACATTAGCCTCGATACTCTCGATCATACGAGGTTCAAGTTTATCGCTAGGCGCGGTGAGCTCAAGCGGGTTATGGAAGGAATTGAAGCGGCAGGCGCGGTGGGCTTCGACCCCATTAAGCTGAATTGTGTGCTGCTCAAGGATATCAATGAAGACGAAATCGCAGATTTCTTGAAGCTTGCCTTCGAACAGCCGCTTCATGTCAGATTCATTGAATATATGCCAATCGGTCATGCCGACGAGAATTGGAAAAAGATGTACTTGCCGCTATCTCGCGTATTGGAGATTGCCTCTTCCGAAGGCTACGACATTAAGCGCAAGGAGAATATAAAGGGGAACGGACCTTCCGACGATTGGCAAATCGAAGGAGGCAAGGGGTCATTCGGTCTTATTCATCCAATCAGCGACCACTTCTGCAAGAGCTGCAACAGGCTCAGATTAACGGCAGACGGCTCTATTAAACCATGTCTGTACTGGGTAGATGAATTGAACGTGAAGACGGCTCTTGGCAATCCTGAAGCGATGCAGGAGCTTCTCCTGCGGGCGATGGACGTTAAGCCGGAAAATCACGAGATGGCAGCTAAGCTGGCAGACGGGGCGCAATCGCATGTTCCAACAGAACGGCGTATGTCGCAAATTGGAGGATAATAATCGATTATGCGTGTAATAAATATATATCATTCCCATTATGGACATTCGGTAACTGAAGCTACCCAGATGGCCGAGATCGCCGGGAAACACTTCGACATAGGTCAGCGAGTGCCTGAGGTGAGCGGTAAAGCGTTCGATCTGTTGACGTGGTACATGAACTGGCTCGCGCTGCGCGAAGATCGAGAAGCAAATCCCGTTCTGCCCTCTATCCTGAAGGTCGAGGCTGTCGATACATTCGAGGCAACGATCCCATGGAATCAACTTACCCAAGCTGCCGTTCTATTCGAGAAGGACGGCGAGCCGCTCGGGCAGAACGGTCCGATTCGTCTCTATGTACCTGACGGCAGCAGCAAATGCTTGAATGTCAAAAGCATCGTCACTATACGTATTGAATGCGAAGCAAGCGGCGCTGCAGAAGCAGAGCAAGAGGCGAGTTACGGTTTCAAGCATACATTTAGCAGGGATGATATGTTCAAAAAATAAGGCAGATCTTCATGGCGCTGAAGCGGAGTAATGAGGAGGCGTGCATCGACATTGAATAACAACATACAGACCCAAGTTGTGCTTCTGCATAGCAACGATGTACATAGCCGACTGGAGAACGCAGCTAAGATAGCGGGTTACATTGCCGAGGAGCGCCGTAAATACGGCAGCGATTCCGTACTCGTTATAGATTGCGGCGATCATATCGATCGGATGCGAGTCGAGACAGAAGGTAGCGACGGACTCGTTAACGTGGCTTTATTGAACTTGGCAGGTTATGAAGCTGTCACGCTTGGCAATAACGAGGGACTTACGTATTCCATACAAGTACTTGAGAGCTTGTATCGCGATCATGCGGGATTTCCTGTTATTTGCGCCAATATGAAACAGACAGCGACAGGAGAGCTTCCCGAATGGCTGCTGCCGCATGCCATAATCGAGAAGAATGGTCTGTCTATTGGACTTATTGGCGTTACGACAGCATACACCGATTTTTATTCCTTGCTTGGCTGGGAGGCTGCAGATCCGATAGAGACTGTGCGTAAGCAGGCAGCTTTATTAAGGGAACAGGTGCAAGTTGTTGTTGTGATGTCCCATCTTGGAATTAGGTACGATGAGAAGATGGCGGAGAGCATTGACGGTATCGATCTCATAATAGGGGCGCACACGCATCATCTATTGGAAGAGCCTCTCGAAATCTGCGGAACGACGATTTGCGCCGCAGGCAAGTTCGGCGAGTATGTCGGCCGAGTGGAGATTAGCATGGATGAGTTRTCGCATCGGCCTGTTTTTCGCGCAAGCGTCATACCGACAGCCGCATTCGAGGAGCAGCAAGAAGCCGCAGAGCTGATAAGCACGTATCTGGAGTCTGGGCGGCAGAGACTAAGCGAAGTCGTAACCGTGCTTAACGAACCGCTGCCTGCATTTACGAATCGAGAGTCTCCGTTATGTAATTTGCTTGCTTCTGGACTGCGCCGCTGGACGGATGCCGACATTGGTATTGTGAACACAGGGCAACTGCTGGGAGGTCTTGCGCAAGGTGAAGTGACAGCGGGAGAGCTGCATGCCTTATGCCCATCACCAATCAATCCTTGCAGAATCAGTATAGAAGGCAAATATATACGGGAAGCGCTGGAGCAGTCGCTGCTCCCCGAGTATATCGAGAAGCCGATCAAGGGCTACGGCTTTCGCGGACATGTGCTTGGGAATATCGCCGTTGACGGCATGCGAATTGAATATGACAGCAATTGTCCGGATTACATGAAGCTGCAATCGGTGATGGTGAATGGAGAACCGTTGGACGATCAGCGAATCTATCGTGTAGGAACGATCGATATGTTCACCTTCAAGGCTGGTTACGAATCGCTTGCGAACGGGCACTCTATCGATTATTATTTGCCTGAATTTATTCGCGACGTGATCGCCCATCAACTGCAAAGCAGCGCAAATATTGCGGATTGCCGTAGAACCCGTTGGCATAATGTGGCGACGGATCCGAGGTCGACGCGTTTATAATCGGTCGCTGTCGAATAATATAGAAGAAAATGGTTGCGAAATCCCCGTTTTTCCCGTACATTAACATTACGAACGGCTTTTTCCGATGAAAGTATTGAGGAGACCATTTGGGGGAAGGATCGAGAAAATGCGTTTGGTGCCGATTACAAAATGCGAGCCGGGGATGAAGCTTGCCAAAAAAATATTTTCACAAGAAGGCATGGTGCTTCTCGGAGAGAATATAGAGCTAACCCAAAGACTAATAACCCGCCTGGCGCAGTGCGGGATACAGTACGTATACATATCCGATGCAAGAACGGATGACATTGTGCTGCCGTCATTAATTAGTGAAGATACGATTCGTGTCGCTTTGAAGGACATAAAGTCGAATTTTCGCGAGATGATGGATCGCCCAAAGAAGAAAAAAGGGGTAACTTACCCCTATATTGCTCAGCCCTTTAAGCAAATGATGAATATGATTATAGACGATCTTTCCGGGCATCAGGATGCGATGATTATGCTTATGGATATGGGATCGGTCGACCATTATCTATTCCAGCATTCTCTTAATGTGTGCGTCTATACCACGCTGCTCGGCATGTCGCACGGATATTCGCGCGAAGAGCTGATGACGCTTGGCATGGGCGCGCTTCTGCATGACATTGGAAAGACGCAAATATCGATCGATGTTCTGAAGAAGCCGGGCTCACTGACGGAAGAGGAATTCCAGGCCATGAAGCAGCATGCGCGAATAGGTTATGAGCTGCTGAAGGACGAGCCTAACTTGCCGCTTCTTGTGGCACATTGCGCCTTCCAGCATCATGAACGGTTGGACGGAAGCGGTTATCCGCGAGGCATTAAGGGCGATGAAATCCATGATTATGCGAAGTGGATTGGACTCGTCGATTCCTATGACGCGATGACGACGAACCGGATATACCGAGCTCCAATGCTGCCGCATCACGCGATCGAGCGCCTGTATGCAGGCTCAGGAACTTTATATGAGCAGAAGATGCTCCAGCTGTTCCGAGACAAGGTGGCCATCTATCCGATAGGCATTACCGTTAAGCTGCAGTCAGGGGAATCAGGGGTCGTCGTCGATCTTAACTCGTCCTATCCGCACCGGCCAATCGTGCGCGTGCTGAACAACGAGGCAGGAGAGCAGCTGGCCGTTCCGTACGAAATCGATTTGTCGAAGCAATTGACGGTTATGATCACACATGTGAATGATGACCCGACGGACAAGCTTGTGTCAGGGATCTAGCATCCGAGATCATATAGAAACGCAGGAGTCTGATAAGACGTCTTGCGTCATAACAGGCCAGCCAGAATACTCTGGCTGGCCTGTTATGCTTGATAGGATCGAGTATAGGGGATTGGGAGCTTAATGCTGCAAGCGGACTGCGGCATCTTCATAGTCGTTTACGCTTAAGCTTGCTTCCTGAGGAATCGGACATTACAATGAAATAATAAGCATATCGAAGCTTGTATTCTGTTATATGTTAATATGAAGATATAAAATCCAGTCAATTAAGTCAGGTGCTGATATAGATGAATACTGTTCAATTGCAACAAACAACGACTAGCATAAGCCAGGTGAACGCCCCGTTAGCTGTTTTGCCTCCCTTGTCCCCGGTCAATGATCCGTGGGATCCGATCCGTTCCTTACGCCAGCATGGCCGCCATCGATTGACGAGCGTTGAGATGACGGTATCGAATTTATGCAATATGCGCTGCGAGCATTGCGCCGTTGGCGATACGCTTGTTATGGCGGAGCCGCATAAGCTGCCGCTTAAGCAGATGCTGGAGAGGCTCGATGAGGTCGAGCATCTCGAGACCATAAGCATTACTGGCGGCGAGCCTTCCTTCTCCGATCGTACGGTTCGCGATTATATGGTGCCGCTGCTTCAATATGCGCGCAGCCGCGGCATACGGTCCCAAATCAATTCCAATGTTACTTTGCCTTATAGCAGATATGAGCAGCTTGCGCCGTATTTGGACGTTATGCACATTTCCTTCAACTATACGAATGCAGACGACTTTCACCAGATCGGCTTCGCCAAGGCGGGTCATGCTGTATCAAGGGAAGCTGCAGTGAAGCTGTACGATCGTATGATTGACAATGCGCGTCGTCTAAGCGAGACGGGCGTACTCGTATCCGCGGAGTCGATGATTAATTATCGGACCTTCGATAAAATCGATGAAATTCATAGACTAATCGTTGAAATGGGCTGCAAGCGCCACGAGGTTCATCCGATGTATCCAAGCGCGTTCGCGAAGGATCTGCCTGTCATAACAAGAGAGCAGATGCGCCAATCGATCGAGCTGCTGCTTAGCAAGCGTGATCCATCGATATGGATGCTCTTCGGCACTTTGCCCTTCTACCAATGCAGCGATAACCAAGAAGAACGAAAGCTGCTTGCGAGACTGGCCTCTGAGCCGAATGTTACGGTTAGGAACGATCCTGACGGACGGAACCGGTTGAATGTCAATCTATTCACGGGCGACGTATTCGTAACGGACTTCTCGGACGTTCCAGCCTTCGGCAACATAGCTTCGTCCAAGCTGGATGACTTGTTCGACCGCTGGCTCGATCATTCGCTTGCGCGCAGCGTCGATTGCCATTGTCCAGCAGCGAGCTGCTGTGGTCCGAATCTGCTCGTCAAGGATATGTATTATAAGGATACAGACTTTCATACGAAGACGGCTTTGTTAGATTAAGGGACAATTTATATATTCCGATCGATATTGTAAAGCTAAAAGCTGAAACCCGCTCGTATACTATCCGTATAGAAGTTCAGACATCGGAGAGGAGGTAACATATGTCCATAAAAACGCTCGTATTTATAGCAGTAGGTCTATTGCTGCTGTATCTGTTATTTACAGTAGGCGCTCCTTTTCTGCTCGCGTTAATCGTAGCGATTTTCCTAGAGCCGCTTAATCAATTGTTTATGACGAAGTTCCGGATGAATCGGCTTGTTGCGGCTACGATATCCAGTACCATCTTCTCGGTCGGATTGATCGGGCTGATCGCGCTTCTAGGCGTTAAGATTGTAGCCGAGATTATCGCTTTTTTCAAAAAAGTGCCCAACTATTTCGAGGATGCGAATGGCATCGTACAGGATCTGATGGATCAAGCAGACTCGCTCTATCAGCATTTGTCTCCTGACGCCGTATCGCAGGTCGAAAGCTGGTTGAAGGGGCTGACGGACAATTTGACGAGCATGGTTGGCTCTTTGTCCAACACCGTCATTTCGTTTGCGTCCAGCATTCCGGGCATGTTCATCTTTTTCATCGTCTTTTTGGTGGCGGTATACATGTTCAGCTTCAGCCTCAATACGATGAAGGCTTCGGTCTTGTCGTTGTTCGAGGAGAAGTCAAGACAACAAGTCGATGACGTGTTAGGCAATTTGCGCAAGTCGATATTCGGCTTTTTACGCTCGCAGATTATATTGAGTGCCCTGACTTATGTCATATCGTTGATTGGCTTGCTTATTCTTGGCATCAAATACCCGCTTGCAATCGCGCTTTTGATTATTGTTGTTGATATTTTGCCGATACTCGGCACGGGCTCGGTTCTCGTTCCTTGGGGTACATACTTGGCGGTAACCGGCGATCTTTATACGGGGATCGGTCTATTCATCCTGTTCCTAGTCATTACTGTATTCCGCCGTATAGTAGAACCAAAAATACTTGGCGATGCGGTCGGCATCGGTTCGTTGTCGGCGCTCATTAGCTTGTATGTAGGCTTTAAGCTCGTTGGTGTAATCGGTGTATTCTTAGGCCCGCTTGTTATCATCATCTATATGGCGGCGCGTAAAGCTGGCTTATTCCAAACGAAGCTAAAGCTTTGAATCAGATAGGCATTAGAGAATACTTCTTGTTCTAGGTCACTTGTATAGGTCATCGATTCGTCCCAAGGCGTATAATACTGCATCATGCGTATGAGCAGGAGGCAGACGTACCAATGGCATCGATGAAAGTAGCGATCGTTACACCCGGATCTTACTCTATTCCATCACCTATGAGCAGCTCCGTTGAGCGAGTCATAGAGAAGTTTGCTCCGCTGCTGCAGCCGCAGGCGGAACCACGAATATATGGCAAGCTATCCAAGAGGCTCCCCCGCAAGGGGGAGCTTCATGGCGTTGTGTACGAGCGTTTCTCCAAAACAAGCACAACTCGTTACCTTCGTTCCATTGGCAAGTCGATTAAGCGATTCAATCCAGATGTTATCGATGTGGAGAATCGTCCTAAATATGTGCTCTCAATGAGACGTTCAAACCCAGGGAAGCGAGTCTGGCTATATTTGCATTCCTCCACGTTTATAAGTCCAAGGCGTATTACGCCTCGCAGCCTGCGTCACTGCCTGCGTGCTGCAGATCGAATAATCGTTAACAGCGATTATTTGCGGGTTGTTGTCGCAACTAAAGTGCCGGACATAGCAGCTAAGCTGCGAGTTATTTATCCCGGAGTCGATACAACTCGCTTCCTATCCCAGCATTCTCCAGAGGGAATGGTCCATCGAGAAGCGCTTCGCCAGAGAGAAGGGGTCGCTCACAGAAGCGTTGTACTCTTCATGGGCAGGCTTATTCCGCTTAAGGGAGTTCACCATCTGCTCAGAATCGTCCCCCAGCTTGCGCGGAGCAATCCTGAGGTGCTGGTCGTTATCGTCGGCAGTCCGTTCTACGGCTCTCACCGCAAGACGAGGTACGCGCTTGAGCTCGAAAGACTTGGACGGTTATGCCCCGAGCATGTTCGGTTCGTCCCTTATGTCCCCTACACGGAGGTGGCGGAATGGAATCTGCTTGCGGATGTCGCAGTCGTCCCGTCCGTCGAGCGTGAAGCTTTTGGACTCGTGAATGTCGAGGCAATGTCATGCGGAGTACCAGTTGTGGCAACCAATGTAGGCGGCATGAGGGAAATTATTGAKCATGGCAGCACGGGCTTTTTGGTCGACCCTGCACGGGTTGAAGCGGAACTGCTCGAGATGCTGCAATTGCTGCTAAGCAACCATGAGCTCCGCCGTGATTACGGCATGCGAAGCCGGGAGCGTGTAGAGCAGATGTTCACCTGGCAGCATACGGCAAACAGGTGGCTGCAGCTTCTTGAGACGGAGGGACAAATGCGCTAACGAATAACGAGAAAAGGCTCGACCAATTCTTCCATTGAAAAAAACGATTATTTCTGATATATTGAAAACGAGAATCGTTATCACTGTATCGGATTTTTCGTTTTTTTTTTGCCGAAAATATGGTTTATACCATTTGTTAACGATTATAATGATCATCGTTATGTTGTCAGCAGTACAAAAGTTTACATACAGAGAGGTAGTTTCAGATGTCTTCCAAGTCGCAAACCAACGAGCAGCAAGCAGTACYGCTGCGCACGAGGCCGCTGGCGGCCACCGTAATCTTTTTTGGCGGAATAGCCGTATTGCTGTTCTCGCTGGCACTGTCCATCTCTGTTGGCGCCGCCGATATTAATCTATCGACGGTATGGGATTCTATCTTCCGCTTTGATGGGGAAAACGTGCAGCATCTTATTATTAATGAGCTTCGCATGCCGCGTGCTCTCGCTGGCGCACTGGTAGGTGCTGCGTTTGCCGTTGCCGGAGCAGTCATGCAAGGAATGACACGCAATCCGCTAGCTGATTCAAGCTTGGTCGGTCTTAATGCCGGCGCTGGCTTAATGCTCGCGATTTGCTTTGCGTTCATCCCTGGGCTTTCTTACTTGGAAATTATGTTCATGTGCTTCGCTGGCGCGGCTGTTGCCCTTGGTATCGTATATGGTATCGGATCGATTGCCAAAGGCGGATTGACGCCGGTCAGGCTGACACTCGCAGGCGCTGCCGTTGGCGCGTTGCTGCTTGCCATTACTGAAGGAATTGCGATCTATTATCGGATTGGTCAGGATATGGCTTTCTGGTATGCCGGAGGCGTTGCAGGCACGAAGTGGGTGCAGATCAAAATTATCGCTCCTTGGATTATCGGCGGATTGCTTGGAGCAATCGCGATTTCCCGTCAGATTACAGTGCTTAGTATGGGCGACGAGGTTGCTCAAGGACTGGGCCAACGCACGGGCTGGGTTAAAGCGATATCGATTATTATCGTGCTGCTGCTTGCCGGAGCTGCCGTATCCGTGGTTGGAGCAGTCGGCTTCGTAGGGCTTGTCATTCCGCATATCGCGCGAATTCTCGTTGGCGTCGATTATCGATTCATTATTCCATGCTCGGCGATATTAGGCGGTCTGCTTATGGTCGTTGCCGATATTGGCGCCCGGATGATTAATCCGCCGGTGGAGACGCCAGTCGGTGCGATCATAGCGTTAATCGGTGTTCCTTACTTCTTATATCTCGTGACGAAGATGAGGAGGGAATAACGATGAACGAATTGTATATTACCGCAACAGAGAAGAACAGAAGAAATCGAGCGATCATCGTCATGACCGTTCTCGGCATTCTCATTGTTTCTTCCTTTATTATTAGTATGAACACAGGCTATATCCGATTATCGCCGCTTGATGTGCTGAAGACGGTGTTTGGCTCGGGAACGAGTAAACAAGAGCTTATTTTGTTCGACTTCCGTCTGCCGCGGATTGTAATATCGGTATTGATCGGTGCAGGCTTCGCTGTATCGGGTGCGATTATTCAAGGCATATCGCGTAATCCGCTCTCTGATCCCGGGCTGCTCGGCATTAACGCCGGAGCGGGTCTAGCCGTTGTTCTCTATATTAGCTTCTACCCGGTCAATGAAGCGGCCCCCTTGTTCTTCATGCCATTCCTTGCGCTTGTAGGGGCTGGGGCGACGGCGCTGCTTATATACTCGCTATCATATAGAAAGCATTACGGCCTCATGCCGACTCGGATGATTCTGGTCGGAATCGCAGTTGCCGCAGGCATTAGCGCAGCGATGCTCGTGCTGACGATCAGACTTGACCCGAATGATTATCAATTCGTTTCGATATGGCTGGCGGGCAGCATCTGGGGAACGAACTGGAAGTTCGTGCTTGCGCTGCTGCCGTGGATCCTTATTTTGCTGCCGTATTCCTTCGCTAAGGCGAAGGTGCTCAATGCGCTTAATCTTGGCGACCAGCTAGCAATCGGTCTAGGCGCACGCGTGAACAGAGAGCGATTAGGTCTTATTGCTGCTGCTGTTGGACTTGCCGGCGCGTGTGTAGCGGTTGGCGGAGGCATCGGTTTCGTTGGCTTGATCGCGCCGCATTTGGCACGTAGACTTGTAGGACCGCAGCATCAGTATTTGCTACCGGTATCGGCACTTATCGGAGCATTGCTGCTTATTGTAGCAGATACGCTTGCGAGATGGGCTTTCCAGCCTACCGATATTCCGACGGGTATAGTTGTTGCGGTTATCGGCGCGCCATACTTCCTTTACCTGTTGGCCAAAACGCGATAAATTACTTTTTTAAAATATAAGAAAGAATAAATTCGCTGCTTAAATTGTTCTTATATTTCACGGCGATACCGCGGAGACAATCTGTCTCTGCGGTTTTTTGTCGTGTGCCGTGTAGCCAGCCCATGGGTAGTTGCATATATTACCTAAGACATTTCAGGTGGAAGAAGGAGAGGGCAATGGCAAAAAGCAGATCAGGGAAGAGCCCGAAGGGGCGAAAGCCGCTTTTTTATGTTGATAATCCGAATACTTCCGAATTAAAGTGGCTCGATGAGGCGGGAAGGCGCAAGGAAGCAGAGAGAACCTCGCCGTTCAAGCAAGTTGTTCCGGTTGCGAACACGGACGAGGATCAGGAACTTGATCAGGATCAGGATGCGGTGAAAATAGCTGCTATGGAATCACCTGTACTGGAGCTTGAAGCAGAAGAAGAAGAAGGAACTGCTACCGAGACTGATCTCATAACGGGAATTGAAGCAAGCGCTAACGAGGAAGCAGGCGAGCAATCGGAACAATTGGAGCAATTGGAAGAGTTGATTGATCAAATAAACGAAATCAGCTATGAAGATAAGCTGGAGAAGATTGAAGAGAAGAAAGGGCCACAAGGTCCGCTGCCATTCATCTACACAGATGATTTGGCGGATCTGTCGATTACCGAAAGCAAGATTGCACCGGGCTCTATTAATAATTCCAAGATTCAAGCAGGCAGCATTGGCTCCGAGCTGCTTGCAGACTTCGCCATCAAAAACATTCATATTGCCGATGGTTCAGTCACTTCGACGAAGCTTTCTCCGGAATCGGTAACGGGTACGCATCTAGCTAACGGCTCCATCTCCGGCGCTAAGCTGCTCGACCATTCCATTGACGGCAGCAAGCTGCAGGACGGCAGCATCAGCTCTGAGAAGCTTGCCGATCGCACGATAAGCGCTTATAAGCTCGCCGATCATTCCATCGAAGCGAAGCATCTGAAAGAGCTTATTATTACGACCGAGCTGCTAGGCGATCAATCCGTTACGGCGGATAAGATCGCGAGCGGCTCCATTCAAGCAGAGAACATTGCCAATGAAGCGATTAATAATTCCAAACTTGCTGAAGGGGCGATTACAAGCTCAAAGCTTCGCGATGGCTCCGTAACAGAAGATAAGATCGCTGAGCAAGCAGTTAGTTCAGCTCATGTGAAGCATGGCAGCATACAATCCGAGCATTTGTCCGATGGTATGATTGAAGGTCGCCATATCCTTGAAGCCTCTATTCAATCGCAGCACATTGCCATAGGGACGATTGGCTCCAGAGAGCTTCAAACCGGCGCTGTCAATTCGGGGCAAATCGCCGAGTCGGCTGTCGGTCCAACCCATCTGCAAGCGGGCGGCGTAACAAGTGCTCATATCGGGATTGGCCAAATTATGAGCGAGCATCTATCCGATCAATCGGTAACGACTACCAAGCTATCCGATCAATCGGTAACGACAATGAAGATCGTCGATCAATCAATCACCTTATCGAAGCTGTCTGATCAAAGCGTCAACGCTCAGAAGCTGTCTAATGAAGCTGTACTCAATCGCCATCTCGGGCGCTTCAGTGTTACGTCTGACAAAATTGCCGAATCGCAGGTGTTGCAATCCCATCTCGCTGCCGATTCCGTTTCTTCCAAGCAGGTTTCCGCACAGGCGATTGCGAGAAATCATCTGCAGAACGGCATCATTAATGATGAGAAGCTTGCAGCCAAATCAGTCCGCTTCGGGCATATCGATACAGCTGCCGTAGGGACGGGTCAACTCATCGACGCCTCCGTAACGACAGGAAAGCTGTTGGACCATGCAGTAACTTCCGCCAAGCTTGCCGCCGATGCTGTAGAGACGAAGCATCTGAACGATGATTCAGTAACATTCCAGAAGATAGCCCCTGGCTCTCTAAGAGCTTTCCATCTATCGAAGCAGGCTGTAACCGAGGAAGCGATAGCGCCGGGTTCTGTGAATGGAAGCCATTTGAAGCCAGGCGTTGTTGACGTCCCCCATCTGGCAGACAACGTCATAACAACGGATAAGCTGCAGGACGGCTCCGTTACAAGCGGCAAGCTTGCGTTCGGAGCGATAACGGAGCGTTATATAGGGCCAGGCGTCGTACTCTCGCATCACTTGGCCGACCATATTGTGAACTCGCTTAAGCTATCGCCGGAAGCGGTAACGTCCGATAAGTTAGCTGACCTTAGCGTAACGGGAGCTAAGCTTGCGGACGGGAGTGTAACACATTCCAAGATCGCGCCCGGGACATTGTTGCCCGAACATTTCGCTGACAACTCGGTGGAAGGAAAGCATATTCAACACGGAACGATTCACGCCAGCCATCTGCAACACCGCTCGATTGCTGCGGAGCATTTGTCAATCAAGTCGATCTCGGCAGAGGCGCTGCAGGACGGTGTCGTTACGAAGTCGAAGTTGGCGCAAGGCGCCGTTCACAGCGCGCATATCGTGGAAGAAGCGGTAGCCAGCCGGCATTTGGCAGGCCAATCGGTACTCGGCATCCACTTAGGCGAGAACAGCGTTCATGGCTTTCATATGACCGATGGTTCGGTAACGACGTCGAAGCTGGCGGCTGGCAGTGTTGGGGAAGCCCATTTGATGGCGCGCTCGGTCGGAGCGGAAACGGTGCAAAAGGGCGCAATCGCTGCGGAGCACCTCGGACTAAACGTAGTCGCTTACGAGCATCTAACGAAATTATCCGTTGGCCCTGAGCATCTTCGAGCGCAGGCTGTTGAAGCCGAGCATTTGGCGCTCGGAAGCGTAGGCGCCGATGCCATTCAAGATGGGGCAATCGTCAGCGTGAAGCTGGCCCACGGCGCAATTGCCGGTGAGCATGTGCAGCTCGAGACGCTGGCCGGCAAACATCTGAAGGCTGATACGCTGCAAGGCTATCATATTCGCAAAGGAACGATTACAAACGCTCATCTAGCCGGAGATGTGCTCGCCTTCGACAAGATGGCTGACGATATCATTCCAGGCAGCAAGATTAAGATAGGTTCGATTGGATCGAGGCAGCTTGGGATTGACAGCATCGGCAGCGCACAGCTCATGGCAGGTTCTGTTATAAGCACGAAGCTCGCAAATGAAGCTGTTCTCGGCGGTCATATTAAATCGCAAGCAGTCGGAACGGAACAATTAGCGGATAACGGTGTAACGAGAGAGAAGCTTGCTCCAGGTAGCGTCGGAGAGGAACAATTAGCGGCAGGAAGCGTGACCGCGCATATTCTGTCGCCCGGAAGTGTCGGATCCGAGCAGCTGCTGGCAGGCAGCATTGTATCGAGCAAGCTTGCTTATGGCAGTATTCAGGCTGAGCATATCGCCGCAGGCAGCATTAGAACGGAGCAGCTTGCAAGCGAAAGCGTGACAAGAAGCAAGCTCGCTAGCGGCAGCGTCGGAACAGAGCAATTAAACGAAGGCTGTGTGACAGCCGAGAAGCTGGCAGCGGGAAGTGTAGGCGAGAAGCAGCTAGCGAGCGGCGGCGTAACGCAGGAGAAGCTGTCGCTTGGCAGCGTCGGAACGGAGCAATTGAGCGAAGGCAGTGTAACGGCAGAGAAGCTGGCAGCGGGCAGTGTTGGCGAGGTGCAGCTTGCGAACGGCGGCGTGACGCAGGAGAAGTTGGCGACCGGCAGCGTCGGAACGGAGCAACTGTTGAACGGCAGCGTCACATTGGAGAAAATCGCTTTGTCCAGCGTTCGAGAGGAACATCTTGCTAATGGCAGCGTAACGTCAAATAAAGTTGCCCGCAGCAGCATTGGATCGGAACAATTGGCCGAAGGCGGCGTGACGGCAGGGAAGCTGGCGCTAGGCAGTGTCGGAACGGCCCAACTGGCTGAAGGCAGCGTGACGTTGAATAAGCTTGCTGCAGATAGCGTCGGGACGGAGCAATTGCTGGCAGGCAGCGTTGATTCGAGCATACTTGCCTCCGAAAGCGTAAGAGCCGAGCATATTTTGAATGGCACTATCGGAAGCGATAAGCTTGCATACGGCAGCGTGACAACGAACAAACTTGCCTCTGGCAGTGTCGGAACGGATCAATTAGGCGAAGGCAGTGTAACGAATGAGAAGCTGTCGATTGCTAGCGTCGAAACGGAGCAATTAGCGAACCGCAGCGTGACGATGGAGAAGATGGCAGCAGGCAGCGTAGGGCCAGAACAGCTCCTAGCGGGCAGCATTGTATCCAGTAAGCTGGCATACGGCAGCGTGGGAACGGAGCATTTGGTACCTTACAGCATCATCGGGGCGGAGCATATCGCGACCGGAAGTATCGGAGCGGAGCAGCTTGCCAGCGGAAGCGTGACAGCGAGCAAGCTGGCATCCGGAATTGTGGGAACGGAGCATATCGTCCAAGGCAGCATCATCGGGGCGGACCATATCACAGCTGGAAGCATCGGAGCGGAGCAGCTTGCCAGCGGAAGCGTGACGGCGAGCAAGCTGGCATACAGCAGCGTGGGAACGGAGCACATCGCGCCAGACAGCATCTTTGGAACGGAGCATATCGTTGCCGGCAGCATTGGCGAGGATCAGCTCTCGGATAACAGTGTGACAATGAGCAAGCTGGCATACGGCAGTATCGGCTCGGAGCATATCGTACCGGAAAGTATCGTTGGAACAAAGCATATCGTCGCTGGCACCATTGATTCGGATCAGCTTGCCAAATTCAGTGTGACGACGAGCAAGCTGGCATACAGCATCATCGGATCGGAGCATATCGTACCCGACAGCATCATTGGAACGGAGCATATCGTCGCCGGCAGTATAGGCGAGGACCAACTGGCAAGCGGGATTGTGACGGCGAGCAAGCTAGCATCCGGAAGTGTCGAAACGGAGCATATCGCCCAAGGCAGCATCATTGGAACCGAGCATATCGTGCCAGGCAGCATTGGATCGGAGCAGCTCGCAAGCAGCAGCGTTGGTACGGATCAATTAAGCGAGAGCAGCGTGACGAACGAGAAACTGGCGTTTGGCAGCGTAGGGCGAGAACAATTAATTAATTACAGCGTTACGACGGAGAAGCTTGCGGCAAGCAGCGTTGGAGCAGAGCAGCTCGCGGGCGGCAGTGTCGGAACGGAACAACTAAGCGATGGCAGTGTCACGATAGAGAAGCTGGCTTCCGGCAGCGTCGGAACAGAGCAATTAACTCATCACAGCGTCACGACGGAGAAGCTTGCTCCTGGAAGCATCGGCTCTGAGCAGCTCGCGGGCGGCAGTGTGACGACGAGTAAGCTGGCGCACGGCAGTGTAGAAGCCGAGCACATCGCAGAAGGCAGCATTATCGGAACGGTGCATATCGCAAGCGGTAGTATTGGATCGGAGCAGCTGGCAAATGGGAGCGTGACGACTAGCAAGCTGGCGCAACGAAGCGTAGGAGCCGAGCATATCGCGGCGGGCGGCATCATTGGCTCTGTGCATATCGCTAAGGGAACTATTGAATCGGAGCAGCTTGCGAGCGGCAGTGTAACGACGAGCAAGCTTGCCAACGGCAGTATTGGGACGCAGCACTTGTATATAGCCAGCGTGACGTCGGAGAAGCTGGCGCCCGGAAGCGTAGGCGCCGAGCAGATTGCGAACGGCGGTGTGACGCTGAAGAAGCTTGCACTTGGCAGCGTCGGAACAGGGCAATTGCTGTACGCCAGCGTAACGACGGATAAGATTGCGCGCGGCAGCGTGGACACCGAGCAGTTGGCGGACGGTAGCGTTACGTTCGAGAAGCTGGCAGCCGAGAGCGTCGGAACGGAACATCTGGCTCCAGGCAGCATAACAGCCGATAAGCTTGCCCCAGGACTTTTCTTGGAAAGCGGCAGTCGAACATCAGCTCTGAAGCCCGAGGATATCGCCGATCATTCCATCACAAGCCAGCACCTGCAGGCCGGTTCGGTCGGACTTTCCGAACTCAGCTTCACGCCGATTGTAGCGCCGTGCAGCACGGGCATAACGAAGCAGCAATTCGGTCTTGAGCCTTACAGCTTCTCGATGCAAGAAGAGCAGATTGAAGTCACGATTACGTTCGATGAGCCTTTCGCAGGCGACAATTATGTGATTGTTGCGTCAACGGATAATACGGCTTGTTATGCGATTATCCAAGCAAAGACCGAAGAGCAAGCGATGATTACGATCGTTCGTACACGATTCAGCCGAGTACTGAAAGGCAATATCAACTGGATAGCGATTGGGAAATAATCGTAAATGAATGAGAAGAGACGGTGCAGGTCTACCTGCATCGTCTCTATTTCTATTGCGAGAAGGAAAGGGCGAACAGGTAGTTGTACAAATGCCGTTGCAGAGCGCTTCCCCGTACATACAATAACGTGTTACCCCTATCATAACTTGACGAATTGGAGAGAGTGCCGATGAGGCGCAAGAAAGATCAGTCCCGTCGTCCTAAGCGCCGCCCTGATGCAAGAGGGTCGGTCGCTTCACCGAAAGAAAAGTACAGGCTGGGCTTGGCTAACGGCTATAAAGAAGGCTTGAAAGCGGGCTATGACAGCTACGGAAACTATTTTGAAGGAACGAGTATTATCATTACCTGTCGCAATGAAGCTGAATATTTGAAGCGGTGTATCGACAGTATTATGGAGCATACGGAATTGCCCTATGAAGTAATCGTTATTGATAGCGGTTCTACCGATCACACGCAACAATACTTGAAAGGGTTGGATGGCCAAGTGAGGTATTGTCTTCTTGGCAACGACGCTGGTTTTGTGATGTCTGCCAATCGGGGACTGATGATGGCGAAGGGAACGACAATGCTGCTGCTTAGCAATCGGATCATTGCAACCGAATATTGGCTGGAAAATATGTTGAATTGTTTGAATAGCGACAGCTCGATCGGAATGGTCGGTCCTGTGTCTAATGGCTGGCAAGGCAATCAGCATAAGGTTCTGCGCTGCGAGAAGTTGGAAGATATGCATGAGCAAGCAAGAATCAACAATGTCATAGATGCTGGTACTAGGAAGCGGACAGAGCGGCTGTCCAAGGAATGTCTGCTGTTTAGACGCGAGCTGCTGGAGAAAACAGGTTACCTGGATGAGGCGCTTGAGCATGAAGCATTCTGCGAAGAGGATTATAGTCTGCGAGTGAGGCTGCAAGGATACACGCTCTTGTATACGGAAGAGGCCTATGTACATTTCGCGCCTATCTATTCTGATCTGACAGAGCTAGTAGAGCACTATGAAGTGACGAGCGAGGCGAGCACGTCGTCGATGCTTTATTTTATGGACAAATGGTTGAATCCAAATCAAATAATGCGCTATCGAGAAGAACTTGGGTGGACGACGAACCTCGGAGAGGCTGCTTATTACCCTTTGCAGGCCGTAGTCAAAGGAACCGGCAATCGGATCTACTGGATCGAGGATCAGAAGAAACGGCTGATTATGGGAGAGTGGGAGCGGGACGCTGTGCAGCTGTCGCAGCTCGATGTTCGACGATGGCAGTCAGGTGAAGCAATAACGGCAGAAGAGGCGGCAAAACGCCTTAATATTGTGCCGGGGGCGGCTTTGCACGGATCGGTCAAACGCAGCAGTGAAGGGATACTCTATTATTTAGAAAATGGCAATAAACGAGAGGTAGCGGGTCCTGTTGCCGAGCAGGCTTGGCTCATGCATCTATATCCGATTGCCAATCTATCGGAACAACAATTAGAGGAGCTGCCGTCTGGCTTGCCTATTATCGCTCCTTGCTCGCTCCGGCAAGCGCTGTAGCCTATAGAAGGTTCTCCGGCTGGAAAGCAAAGAGAGGTTGTGGCACTGCCGGGATCAGCGCATATGATGTAAGCAAAGTGAGTGGTTAGAGAGAGGTGACCTTTTGTGCAAAATTATATAAACGAAATGGTTGAGCATATGGCCCAGTCGAGCGCGGAACTGGCGCGCATCCTTGAGGCGGAAAAGCATGTCGCCGTTCGAATGTCGGATATCGTTCAGGTCATTCCAGATCTGAGGCCGAGCTTCGACGGCGGAGTATCGGCAATCGTAGAAAACTCGCTAGCGGTATCCCAAAATCTTGTCGCTTATTTGAACAGCATTGCGGATTTGCAAGAAACGATTGCTTCACATTTATCAATCATTATTCGAGAGCTTAAGGTAGCTGAAGAAGAATGATTAGCGGGGGTGGGGCGACTATATGAATCGTGAAGAAGCCTATTTGAAAATGGTTAGCTCAGCAGCCAGCATGCAGTGGAGCATTGCCTTCATCCTCCAGGCTAAGGCGACTGAAGCGGAGAAGCAGCAAGCTTGGGTCTTGAATCATGTCGAGAGCCGCATCTTTGACAGCCAGCAGTCGCAACTGAATCAGTCTGTCCAATATCATGAGATGGTGCTGGAGACGATCGAAGGGATTACGAAGGTAAATCAGAGTATGGTTTCCATCCTGAAGGCAGTCCTCGATAAAGAAGAGGCAAGCGAAGGCTTCGCGGGTATGGAGGGCGGCTTCGGGAACAATCCAGCGTTCGGGGATAGAAGAAGATGAGTACATTATTGACGGAACAAGCGGCCAGAGCGTCTCTCATTAGTTCGATTGCAAAAAGCCAGCATGCCTTGGCGCGAATTTTGGATAGCATAGCGAACGTTGCCGAGCAATCACCCGAAACAGCCAAGCTGCTTCGGGATAATATTCGTATGCTGACCGATATGCAAAGAGCTATGGCAGAAGCAATATTAAGGACAGAGCAAAGCAATCGGGGAAAAAGCCGCAATACCGGTAATAGCCACTCCGGCAAGACCGGGAAGTTAACGGAATCAGAGATGAACCGGAGGAAGACGCTTTGGTCTCCGCACCCTGCTAGCCGCCGTGGAGCGAAGACAGGCAGCTCTCCAAGGAAGGCAGGCAGCCGTCATGATAAGAAATAAACGCAAAGCTGCTGGCACTGGCAGAAAAACGTCGAGCCCGTCCTCCTCAGTTAAGCGGACCGGCTACGGAATGAAGGGCAGCCAACGAAAAAAGACGCTTCTACGCCGCACTACGGTGATACGGAAGCGTCTATCTAGCGATGACAAGGAGTTAACGAGCCAAAAGCACTTCTATAATGAAGGATACAATTCCGGCTTCGCGAAAGGCTTCGAGGACGGTCATTTGAAGGCTTATGATGAGAAGCAGTAGCGAACCTACTGCATGGACCAGCGAATAAGTACGCCCGCCTGCGTTAGTCCTCCACCGAATCCATACAGCAGCACGAGTTGGCCTGGTTTAACAAGGCCTACTCGTACAGCTCTATCGAGCGCAAGAGGGATCGAAGCGGCTGATGTATTGCCGTAATCGCCCATGCTCGTAAGCGCTCGCTCCTTAGCGATGCCAGTTCTTTCACAGATTGCATCTACAATTCGCATATTTGCGCTATGCGGCACGAACCAGTCGATGTCGTCTGGCTGAATGCCATATTGGGTAAGCATGTTCGTAATGCCTTCCGACACTTGAGTAATCGCCCACTTGTAAACTTCTTGACCGTTCTGCACCAACCGGCCGTTCTGCTGGAGCGGATGCTCGCCAATCGAAGGTGCTAGTCCGCTTAAATAGACCTGATGCCCGAGCGAGCCGTCTGTAGTGGAATACATGGCGGTAACGCCACCGCTCCCCGCGGTATCCTTCTCCATAAGAATAGCGCCAGCACCATCGCCGAACAGAATGCACGTCGCTCTGTCTGTGTAATCCGTTACTTTAGACAATGTTTCTCCGCCGATAACCAATATTTTGCGGCACATCCCGGATAGGATKAGGCCGTTAGCAAGTTGAATCGACGAGGCGAAGCCTGCGCAAGCCGCTTGCACGTCCACCGCGCCGCAGCTGACGATACCGAACCTCGTTTGGACAAGCGAAGCGACTCCGGGAACGACGGCATTAGGTGTCGTGGTCGCCACAATAATGTAGTCTACATCATCAACACTTACAGCGTACCGGTCAATCATATCTTGAATGGCAGCAATACATAAGTCGCTCGTGAATTCATGTTCGGCCGCTATCCGACGCTCATGGATACCCGTACGCCGAACAATCCATTCATCATTCGTATCCACCAATTTCTCCAAATCACTRTTCGTCATTCTGCGTTCTGGCACATAAGAGCCAATGGCCGTTATGGCGGCATTGGACTGAATCTGATTCGGAGCATGATTCGCAGCAGCGTTGCTCATAGCTTAACCCTTCTTTCGATTTAGTATCAGGTACTAATACTTGATACTAATTTATATTACCGATGAGATTTTGTCAACGTCAAGTCAAATTGATGCGGTCGATCCTAAGCTGCGACTTTCGCCCGAGTATGGATAATGTATGTTCGCCCGCGGATAACTCCAGGTCCGAGAGCAGGCACCAGTAATACACTTACAGGGAGTTATAAGTATGCAGATTTGCTATTGTAATGTTTGATCAGAAGCCACACGCGGTATTCGCCTGGGATATGGATCTTCAATCAAAGAAAAGAGAGAATGAGAAAATACGGATTAAAAGAAAATAAAGGGACAAATTAAGTTCAAGGTGTTTTGGAAAGGAATGAGCATCATGTGGTCTGTCATAGTATCACATCTTCCTGACTGGAAAATGTGTGTACAGGCTCTCATAAGTATGTTGATTGCCATTGGCATTTATTATGTAAACAAATATTTGAAATCGTTAGTTTCAAAAAAGGACACGTATAACCAAATAGAAAAAAACGGCGACCACCTTGCTGTTAATTCAAGGCTGTCTGTCGATTATGAAGAAAATGTGAAGGCAATCAAACAAGTCATTAGTTGTAACAGTGATGTACATTTTCGTGAATTACAAATCGCTAGGCTTCATGCCCGAGCCATCCTCATTTATGTAGATGGGATGCAGAATGAAGAAGTGATCAGTGAGCATGTAATGAAGATTTTAATGTCAGATACGGTGAAGGGAATAACAGGTATAAATCTGACGGAGATTTCGGATTATCTTATCGAAGAGGTGCTGCCTGTTTGCGAGGCTTATGAAGCTGTAGAGATTCATGAGTTAAGTCAATCCGTTTTGATGGGGTTTACAGCTTTGCTTATTGAAGGTATGCCTAATGCAATTCTTATTCACTCGACAAGTATGAAGTCCAGGGCAATTAATGAACCAAGCTCAGAAGCTTTGCTTCGTGGCCCTCGTATCGGTTTTACCGAAGTATTAAGCGAGAATACATCGATGTTGCGAAGACAAGGCTACAATGAAGGTTTAGAAATAAATATGTATGAGGTAGGAGCTCGAATTAAAAGGAAACTRGTTATTGCTTACATGAAAGACATTGTTAATCCTGACCTGCTTCAGGAAGTGAGAAATCGAATAGAAAAAATCAAAATGGATTTCATTGCTGAATCTGGTTATGTGGAACAGCTCATAGAAGATGACTACTTAAGCCCGTTTCAGCAAGCACAAAATACAGAGCGCCCTGACCGTGTTATTAACAGTTTATTAGAAGGCAGAATAGCTATTTTATTGGACGGCACTCCATTCGCTCTAATTGTTCCGGTAACGTTCAGCATGCTGCTGCAGTCGCCGGAGGATTATTAYGATCGTTGGCTACCTGGGACTTTTTTGAGGATGTTAAGATTTTTTGCAGCTTTCCTAGCGCTTATGGCACCAGCATTATACATTTCATTCATTTCCTTTCATCCGGGCTTAATCCCGACGGAGCTAGCTGTCACAATTATTGAAACAAGGCAAGGGGTTCCCTTTCCTTCACTGATAGAAGTAATGATTCTGGAAGTATCGATAGAAATATTACGCGAGGCGGGAATTCGATTGCCCAAGCCTATTGGACCCGCAATGGGCATAGTTGGAGGTTTAATCATCGGTGAGGCTGCAGTACAGGCTGGAATTGTCAGCCCCTTTTTGGTGATAGTCGTTGCTGTGACTGCTATATCATCTTTCTCAATACCCGTATACAGCGCAGGAATCACATTGCGAATTTTACGTTTCGCTGGCATGCTCTGTGCGGCAGTATTAGGGATGTTCGGAACCATTTTGTTCTTTTTGTTAATATGCGGCCATTTAAGCAAGCTGAAAAGCTTTGGCGTTCCTTATGTTACACCAATCTCACCGTTTCGTTTCAATGACTGGAAGGATTTATTTATGCGTTCCCCACTAGCCTTCATGAAAAACCGCCCGACCATGTTAAAGACTAAAGACAAGAAGAGAATATCATAGCTACTTAGAGAGGAGGGGTAATCCTGTTTACACGCTCGGATGACAAAATCACCACAACACAAACATCGATATTTATAACAGACTCTGTACTCGGAGCGGGTATCTTGACTTTACCCCGAATTGTAATCGAATCAGCTCAAACACCAGATGTATGGCTATCTGTGATACTAGGTGGTATTATCGTCATTCTAGTAACACTGATCATGGTTAAGTTAAGTCAGCAATTTCATAACATTACGGTGTATCAATTTGCTAAACGAATTGTAGGCACTGTACCTGGAGGTATGTTAAGTCTATGCTTAATTATTTATTTCATTGTAATTGCGGGTTTCGAGGTAAGGGTATTTGCAGAGGTCACGTTGTATTACTTGCTGGAAGGAACGCCTATATGGGCCATTATAATTCCCTTCATTTGGGTAGGTGCCTATATTAGCTTTGGTGGGATCAATTCCATTGCAAGAGTATTTCAGATTATTTTTCCCATTAGCATCCTAATCCTAGTGCTTTCTTATTTCTTGAGTATTCGATTGTTTGATATAGATAATTTGCGTCCTGTTTTAAGTGAAGGCTTATTACCGGTATTTAAGGGCTTGAAGTCAACTGTACTTATATTTACTGGTTGTGAAGTAGTCATGACCCTTGTTGCACACATGCAGCATCCCGAGCGAGCGTTAAAAGCCACTTTTGTTGGGATTGGCATTCCCATTGTGCTATACCTGATGACGGTAGTTGTCGTTATTGGAGGTATGTCATTAGATTCGGTTATGAACAGCACTTGGCCTACAATCGATCTACTACGAAGTTTTGAAATCTCGGGATTAATTTTTGAACGTTTCGAATTCCCGTTTTTGGTCATCTGGATGATGCAACTTTTTTGCAACTTCACCAGTTTTTATTACAATGCATCTTTAGGCATTTCTCAAGTATTCAACGTTAGAATACATCCGGTGATATTTGGATTAATACCAGCCATTTTTATCACTGCACTGCTCCCTGAACGAATAAATGAAGTTTTCAAGTTAGGTGATACTATAGGCAATTTGGGGATTGTGCTGTTTTTTCTTGTACCAGTGCTCCTTTCTTTCATTTTAATCTTTAGAAAGAAGGTGTTGAAACATCATGTATAAACATAAAAGCATCCTAGTTGCAATGCTCTTATGCTCTATTGTTGTAACACCAGGTTGTTGGAGCAGCAAAGAAATTGAAGATTTAAGTGTATATGCAGGTCTTGCTTTGGATGTAGGTGTACGTGATAAAATTGAACGGGATTTGGAAAGTCAGGCTGCAAAGTATCCTAAAAAAAATCTGGTTACAGCCACGATTCAGATTGTTCCGATAAAATCGTTTGAAAGACAAGAAAAGTCAAAAGAAAAACAGATGGTTAAATTTTCTAATTTGAGATTAACGGGGGATTCTGTCTTCGAAATTATGCGCCAATACTCCACACGACGCGATCGTCCGGTCATAGGTCATCATCTTAAAGTGATTGTCGTTTCAACCCAATTAGCGCGACAGCAAAATATGGATCAACTCATGGATTTTGTGCTTCGTGATAATGATATACGCCCAAGCTGCAGGGTTTTTTTTAGTAAGGGAAAAGCTTCTGATACGTTTCTTAGTGATCAACCGGAAGAAGTTCCTGCTTTTCGAATTAACTCCATGATCAAAAACAGTTACAGAACCAATAAGGTAATGAAGGAGGTCAATTTAACCCAGCTAGATGGATTGATTCATTCCAAACAAAGCTTTTTATTACAAATGATCGCCACTTCGAATGGAGAAATTGAATTCTCGGGTGCTGGTATCATTAAAGGGGATATAAGCAAGTGGATTGGCGACTTGAATCAGGAAAATGTTGAAAGTTTATCTTGGATTCAAGGTACCGGACAAGGAGGAGTGCTCAAAAGTTATGATTGGAGAAATGAGACTATTTCCTAT